>UREO01000028.1 GCA_900546895.1 uncultured Oscillospiraceae bacterium | reverse complement strand
CCGACGACCTCTAGCGTGACAGGCTAGCGTTCTAACCAGCTGAACTACCGAGCCATTTACCGTGGACAACGAATATCATTATACTGAAAAGGCCGCTACTTGTCAACAGATAAACGACAAAAAAATAATTATTTTTTATTTGACAAACCCTCCCCGGAAAGTCGGGGAGGGTTGCCGCTATTCCTGCTTGATCGCGGTCAGCGCACTGATTTTGACAGCCCGGTTCGCGGGATGGAATCCGGAAACCAGACCGACCATGGTGGAGAAGGCAAGTGCGCCCAGCGCCAGCCAAACCGGAATGATGGAGATCTGAGCGGCGGCGCCTCCGGCCGTGGCTCCCATTGCATCTCCGCCTCCCGCGTTCTGGGCGGCGAACAGGGTGTTAATCAGAAAAGAGATCGCGTAGCTCTGTGCAATCCCGACGGCGCCGCCCATAAACCCGATTGCTCCGGCTTCAACCAGAAACATGGTGCGGATATTTCGAACGACACAGCCGAGTACCTTCATGATGCCGATTTCACGGGTTCTTTCGTAGATAGACATAATCATGGTGTTTGTAATCCCCAGAGCCGCTACCAGAAGCGAGATCGCGCCAAGGCCGCCCAGAATCATCTGAATGGTTCTCATCTGCTCCTCAAGCGGTTTGCGGACGCTTTCCATACTGTAGGTGGAGAATCCCATATCCTGTATTGCCTTCTCCGCGTCCGGAACAGCCTCAACGGAAGCGACCTTTACGCTTGCGCTGTCGTATCCGTCTTTTTTGTTGGGGTCCCTTTTAATATTGTTCAGCTTGTTGTATTTATCACGAAGCTGCTTCGCAAGGGTGACATCCATAAAAACGGAATGGCTGGGGGAAGGGTTTTTCCCCCAGTCTTCCACCAGAGTACCGACGCATTGAAGCTTGATCGGCTTGGTTTTCGCGGTGGAGTCCTCCGACAGGTTGATCTCGGCCTGAAATTTGTCGGTGAGGGCGGAAACATAAGGATCAGGCATCTTGCCGTTTTTATCGGCCTGCGGGAAAATCATGTTGTTGCTGGATTTCCTGCTGTCGATAAAATCGTATTCTGCATCCTTGCCAAACAGAATGGTCGTTTCCGGGGCTCCTTCCGCAGGGAGCGTTCCGGTTTCTGTCTGATACCCGAATTCTTTCAGAGCACTCATCGAAACGCCGTAAATCATTCCCTGATAGCTGTATTTCCGGCTTTTAATGGTAACGACGGAAGGGTCAAGGTAAAAGACGGGAGTGACAGCCACAACATCCTTTATGGCTTTTACCTGTTCCAGCGTTTTGCCGTCCAGCGCCGCCGAATCCGGAGTCTGGGATTCATTGTTGATCGTGATAACCGTCAAGTCGCCCATGTTCTGCATCATGGTTTCCATGGATTGCTTAATCCCGATGCCGAACGACATCATGACGACAATGGCGCAGGTTCCGATCACAACGCCAATCACCGTAAGAAGAGTTCTGACCTTGCGCTTAAACAAATTGCCGAGCGCCATTGAAAGCATGTCTTTCCATTTCATGGCTCTTCCTCATTGGACGGCTGACCGGCTTCTGTGGGTTCTATGGGAAGGTCATCGTAATCGTCGCTTTGCTCCAGCAGCTTCAGTTTCTTTGCTTTCCGTTTTTTAAGTATAGTGACCAATACGATGATTCCCGCAATGAATCCCCCGATTCCCGCAAGAATCCCCCAGAGCGGTGGGGAAGAGGCGCCCGCGTTTGCCGGAACGGCGGGTTCGGAATCCATTCCTTCGCCCGGACCCATTGCAGGCATTACCTCGCAGGAAAACTCCTTGACCAGGTTCTTGATTTCTCCGTTTGCGTCCTCGTAGCTGAAGGTCGCCGTGCCGGTCATGGTCCCTTCTTCGGCCGGGTTCAGTGTGGCCTGAAACGTGTCGCCGACTCCGGAGTCCACGTTGCCGATATAGGTGTTTGATTCACCCGTTGTAAAGTTTCCGTCCAGCTTGACGGAAAGATTGAATATTTTACTTTTTCCCTTATTGACGTAATTGATATTCAGCTGACCGGAGTCACCCAGAGAAACCGGTCCCTGCAGCTCCGCTTCATTTGCTTCAAAGCGGTCGGTCTGAGACAGAGGGATAGAGATCGTTTCCGTTGCCTCAATGGTTTCCCGCTTGCCGTCAAGAACGGCCTCATAATTGAAAGCGATGGAAACGCCGTAGGAGTTCGGGGTGGCGTCGGCTTTGGGAATCAGGGCGATCTGTTCGGCAAAGACTGCGTTTGGGCCGACCTTGGGAATATAAAAGGTATTGGAAGATTTCGCGGGAGTGAACGCGCCCGCCACGGATTTGTCGTCGTCCCCGGCTACGGAAGAGACGGTGATTTTCAGATTTTCAATCTGCGCGTTGGCGCTGGTGTTTTTAAACCGCATGGCAAGATTGAATTCTTTGCCGCCCATCACCGCTTTTCCGCCGTAATCGTAATTTTCTATGATAATCAGCGGCTTGCTTTCATTGGTGGTTTCGTCCTTGTCCGTCTTGGTACCGGTTACGGGAATAAAGACTTTTGAAGTAACCGATTTATCCAACTCATCCGCGGAAAGGATCAGGCTTACGACGTAGTTGTTGGTTGTCATTTTTGAGAGACAAGTCATAGGATAGGAAATGGTGGCAGTGGTGCCGGTGTCCAGCGTGTTGATGTACTGCGAGTCCGTGACGCCGTTAATGCTGACTCCCTCCGCCGTGGAGGTGTCCAGCACCGCCATGATGTTGTCGCAGACGACGCTGCCGGTATTTTTCAGCGTAAAGGTCAGATTGAATTTTTCGCCCTCTTTGACCGGCGTATGGTCAAGCCGATAGGACTGCACGACCAGTTTGCCCTGATCCTCCGTGTCGCTGCTACTGGTACTGTTGGGGTCAAAAATGGTCTTTTGCGCCAAATAGGTTTCTGATTTATCGTCGTCGTAATAAATTGTGAATTTCAGAGTACCTGCTCCGTCGCCAATCCGTTTCATGTATAATTCCGGAATGGTAAGGCTATAGTCGGCATCATCATAATCAGTATCCTTAAGATCTGTATTAATTTCATCATGTTCGCTATCATATTTGAAAGTTTTTTTCTTTAATGAAATAGCATCATTAGGACTATCGACGGTAATCGTAATGGAATCGCCACGAGAATATTCGGTATTAAGAAAATAGAAAGTAGCTTCAAAAGGACTGCCTTTAGAGACAGTCAATTTATCGCTGAGCACCGTTGGTGCCGGTTCCGCATAAGTTGCCCCGGAAGCCGGAAGACTGCTAAAACAAAATGCCGCAATCAGCAATACCGTCAAAATGAGTGAAATACGCTGTTTTCCTGATCTTTTCATGAACTTAGTTCCTCCTCGTTTACCCCACTGTTAACAGACAGGTTCCTTACGTCGCTCTGCACGCTGCCGTCGTGGATCGTAATCACCCGGTCGGCATATTTGGCGATTTCCCTGTCGTGCGTTACAATAATCAAAGTCTCATGGTATTTCTTTGCCATGGCCACCATGATTTCCATTACCTCACGGCTGGTCCTGCTGTCCAGATTGCCTGTGGGTTCGTCCGCAAACACAATTTTGGGCCGCGCGATAAACGCGCGGGCGATTCCTACCCGCTGCTGCTGTCCGCCGCTCATCTGTGTCGGCTTATGCAGCAGCCGGTCGCCCAGGTTGACGATTTTCAGCATATGTACCGCCCTTTTGATCCGCTCGTTTTTGCTCATGCCCTTGAACATCAGGGGCATCGCCACATTTTCGATTGCGGTCATCGTCGGCATCAGATTGTAGGATTGAAAGACGAAACCAATGCTTTTCTGCCGGAACAGCGCCCACTGTTTTTCGGAGAAATTCGTGACATCCTTTCCGTCAATGATAATACTGCCCTTGGTTGCCTTCTCCAGTCCCGCCATCATATTCAGCAGAGTCGATTTTCCGGAGCCGGAGGTCCCAAGCACGCAGCAAATTTCCCGAGGCTCGATCGTGATATTGATTCGGCCGAGTGCTACAATTTTTTCTTTGTCCACATGGTAAACCTTGCGGACATCTTTTAAACAAATCAGGCTCATACGGATTCTCCAAACTTAAATCAATATTAAAGTAAAAAAAGAAATATTTTGGTAATTTCTATTTTAATATGATTCTCGTATGAAAACAACAACAAATCTGTAATCATTCCGATTGGGAAAATAAAAGTCACGCTTGCATATTCTTCTGTTTATGATAAAATAAATATAAATGAGCGGAACGACACTGCCCGCCTGATAATGGAGGTATTTCTTTGGACCTGTACATTAAGCAAAAAACATTTTCTTTGAAAGATAAATACAGTGTCTGCAATGAGCTTGGCGAACCGGTTTATATGGTGGAGGGAGAGCTTTTCAGCTGGGGAGCGAAAATCCATCTGTATGATTTGACGGGCAGAGAGCTATATTATATTAAACAGAAGGTGCTGACCTTTCTGCCTGAATATGAAATTTTTGTCGGGGAACAGTTTTGTGCGAGGATTAAGAAGGAGTTTTCCTTCTTCACCCCAAGGCTGAATGTGCAGAGCAGCTACGGCGATTTTGAAATTGAGGGCGGCTTTATGGAAATGGATTTTTCCATTTATCACAACGGACAGGTTTTCGGTGAAATTCATAAAAAATGGCTTTCGTGGGGAGATACTTACTGCCTGACGGTGGCAAATCCGGAGGACGCCGCATTCTTTACCAGCATGGTGATTGCCATTGACAACTGTTTGCATAACGAGTCCAACCATTAGGGGGCTTACCGTTGGAGTTCCGTGTAATAAAGCTGGAAATTTTTGTGCCGGAGGAGTTTGTGGTTCCTATCCGGTATGCTTTAAGCCGTGTGGGGGCGGGGAAAATCGGGAGATCAAAAGCGTCCACCCCTGCGAAGAGCCGGTAATCAATATTCTGCCGCTTGTCAACGACCTTTTTGACAGGGAAAATGATGGCTGATTTATTTTGGACGCAAAAAAACACGCCCACAAAGCGGTGTGGGCGAATCTTGTGCAAAGTTAAAAAAAGAGCCCTGTACGCGCATTGCGTATCAAGACTCTTGACTGGCAGGGGCAGAAGGATTTGAACCCTCGGCACGTGGTTTTGGAGACCACTGCTCTACCAACTGAGCTATACCCCTATATGATTTTCTTTTCAGACTGCGGATATTATCTTATCATTTTCTGTTTTTCCTGTCAATACAAATTTCATAACTTGCTCGAAGTTGTTCAAAGTTAGCACATTGGGCTTGACATATTCCGGTGTGTTATGTATAATTATTTTTATGTAATATGATTTACTAATACCCCTGCCTTATGGCGGATGGGAGGGAAAAGATAAATGGCTGAAATTAGAATTAAAGACAATGAGTCCTTGGACAGTGCTCTGAGAAGATTTAAGAAACAGTGCGCAAGAGCCGGGGTTATTGCTGAGGTTCGTAAGAGAGAAGCTTATGAGAAGCCTTCTGTTAAGCGTAAAAAGAAGTCCGAAGCAGCCCGCAAGCGCAAGTTTAAGTAACAGTACAAAAGATGATTCGGAAAAGCGGGCTTGATTGCCCGCTTTTTTAGCCTGATTTTATTTTCTCCGAAATGGAGGAACGGAGGTATGGCGATTGGCATTGTTTCTGCCTACTGTTGCTGTGGACAAAGTTACGGATATTACTCCGGAACTGATCCGTGCCATGCACGCCCGGGCGCTTATTCTCGATGTGGATAACACCTTGGCTAATCACGGTTCTCCGACTCCTTTCGAGGGGACTGTGGAGTGGACACGCCACATGCGCGAAAACGGTATCAGCATTATCATTATGTCAAACAATTCTAAAAAACGGGTTGAACCATTTGCGGCAAAATACGGTCTTCCTTTTTTGTCCCTTTCCTTAAAGCCGATCCCCCTGGGGTATTTCCGCGCCATCCGTAAAATGGGAGTCAAGCGCAATGAAGCGGTCGTAGTGGGGGATCAGGTTTTTACGGATATAGTAGGCTCCAATTTGTCGTTTATGAAATCAATTCTGCTCGTTCCAACGGGCAGGGAAAAATCGTTTTCTTTCAAAATACGCCGTGGTTTGGAAAAACCGATCCGCTACATAATCAAAGCAACGGGGCGTGGAAAGAAATATTTTGGTTGAGAAGGTGTTTAAATGAGCAGAAAAAGGGTTCTTGTGCTTCTTGGGCCAAACCTCAATATGGTCGGGGTCCGGGAAAAGGGCGTTTACGGGGACGAAACTGCCGAAAGTATTCATCTTCAGATTATTGAGAATGCTAAGAAGCTGGATTACGACTGTGATATTTTCCAGTCCAATCACGAAGGCGATCTGATTGACAAAATTCACGGCGCGCGCGGGACCTATCAGGGCGTGGTGATCAACGCCGGAGCCCTTACGCATTACAGCTATGCGCTGCGCGATGCGATCGCCTGTGTCAGAATTCCTTTCGTGGAAACCCACATGAGCAACATTTACGCGCGTGAGGATTTCCGGCATAAAAGCGTGATATCCGAAGTGTGCGCCGGCCAGATTTCCGGGTTCGGGAAAAACAGCTATTTTCTGGCGCTGGCGGCATTAAGGGATTTAATGTAGTTCCGTAAAAAATATCTTGAAAAATTTCTGAAATTATTATAAGATGATAGTCGGAAAAAATAATTGGAGGACAATACGATGATATCTGCAGGCGATTTTAGAAATGGCGTTACCTTTGAAATGGACGGAAACGTCGTTTCCATTATTGAATTCCAGCATGTTAAGCCGGGAAAGGGCGCGGCTTTTGTCCGCACCAAAATCAGAAACGTCATTACCGGAAGCGTAACAGAAAGAACTTTTAACCCAAACGATAAATACCCTGCCGCTTATATTGAGCGTAAGGATATGCAATATCTTTATAATGACGGCGACCTCTATTATTTCATGGATCTGGAGACCTTTGAGCAGACTCCGATCAACCAAAGCGTTCTCGGCGATAACTTCAAATTTGTTCTGGAGAATATGACCTGCAAGGTGCTTTCCTACAAAGGCAATGTTTTCGGTGTTGAGCCGCCGAACTTTGTCGAGTTGGAAATCACAAAAACGGACCCGGGCTTTAAGGGCAACACGGCGACCAACGCCCTGAAACCTGCTACAGTCGAAACCGGTGCTGAAATCAATGTTCCTCTGTTTATCGAGGAAGGCGAAAGAATCAGAATTGATACTCGTACCGGCGAATATATGGAACGCGCATAACCAACACTATGCATGTTCAGTAAATGATGTTTAAGGAGGCAGAATTATGACAAACACAGAGAAGGTTGCTTACATTCGCGGCCTTGCGGAAGGCCTTGAGCTTGATGAGAACAAAAAGGAAGTAAAGGTCATTAACGCAATAATTGATTTATTGGACGATATGGCAACATCCGTATCCGACATGCAGGACAACTTTGACGACATGGCTGACCAACTGGATGCGGTTGACGAGGATCTCGGTTCTCTGGAAGAGGATTTTTATGAGGACGAAGACGACGATGAGGACGACGGGGACTGCTACTATGAAGTAACCTGTCCGAATTGCCATGAGACGATTTGCCTGTCCGAAGATATTATTGAGGATGGTCAGATGGACTGCCCGAATTGTGGCGAAACACTGGAATTCGATATTGACGAAGAGGAATGCGATTGCGGTTGCGAGGACTGCAATCACGAATAAAAAGTTTTTCTTGAAGGGAAAGAGTACTGCTTTTTGCAGTGCTCTTTTTTGCTTTTATATTGACAGATTTCGATAAAATGCTTATAATAGTATGAAAAGTGTATCAAATGAAACAGAAAGTGAACATTTATGGAATCAATTAAAAAGCAACACAAATACGGTCTGCTGCTGGCACAGAGTTTTCTGTTTAATGGGATTGAAAAGGGCGTAGCGGAAGCCGCTTTTCAAAACAGCGAATGTAGTTGTATGGAATACGAAGCCGGTGAGAAAATATACACCAGAAGCAATTATAAAAAAAGTCTGGGAATCGTTTTTTCCGGGGTTGTAAAGGCCATGAAGCCGGAAAACGAAAATCTTATTATGAATACCTTTTATTCGGGAGGAATTTTTGGAGTCGCCTGCCTTTTCAACAATTCGCGCCGGTATGTCTCCGAGATTATCGCTGTCAAGAAGAGCCGCGTTTTGTTTTTGTCCCAGCAGCTTCTGCACGAGCTTTTTGAGAACCATACCGGCATTGCTGAGAATTACATCAGCTATCTGTCAGACCGAATCTGTTTCTTAAATAGCAGAATTGATAATTTTACCGGAGGAACGGCTGTTTGCCGTCTGGCAACATTCCTCCTTTCGCTGTCCGCTCAGAATGAATATTCCCTTGTATTGGAACTGCCGTGTACGCTGACGCAGCTTGCCAATACGCTGAACATCGGACGCGCTTCCCTGTACCGCGCTTTCGATGATTTATCCGATACAGGCGTCATTACCCGCGAAGGAAGAAAGGTGACAATCAATCAGATTGAGCGGCTGCGGTCCGGTCAGTTTGGTGATGATCATAATTCAACGATAGATAAAGAAGGAGAAAAATGAGACTGATGAAAAAAGTAATTTCGCTGGCTTTAAGCGCCTGTATGGCTTTGTCCGTTCTTGCGGGATGCGCCGGGCCTGCAGCGGTATCCTCCGGCGAGCCGGCTTCCAGCGAGGCGGTATCAAGCGCGCAGCAAAGTTCTGCCGCTGCTGAAAAGACGACCATTAAGATTGCGGCGCTCAAAGGGCCGACCGGACTGGGCATGTTAAAGCTGATGAGCGACAACGACGCCAAGACCGCCGCCGAAAACTATGAATTTACGATTGCGGGTGCTCCGGACGAAATCGTATCCAAAATTTCCAAAGGGGAAGTGGACGTGGCCGCCGTTCCCACCAATCTTGCCGCTACGCTGTATAATAAGACGGAGGGAAAGGTTCAGATGGCCGCTGTCAACACGCTCGGCGTGCTTTCCATCCTGACAAAAGGAGAGGACATTTCCAGCATCAAGGACCTCAAGGGAAAAACCGTCTATTCCTCCGGTCAGGGTTCCACACCGGAGTATGCATTAAACTACATTTTAAGCCAAAACGGTCTTGAAGTCGGTAAGGACGTTAAGGTAGAATATAAAGCGGAACATGCGGAGCTCGCCGCGCTGATGGTTTCCGGCAAGGCAAAGATTGCCGTTCTGCCCGAACCGTTTGTCACTCAGGTGACGGCAAAAGATAAGGACGTAAAAATTGCGCTGAATATCACGGATGAATGGAATAAGGTTGCGGGTGGAAAGAGCGTTCTGACCATGGGATGCCTGATTGTCCGCAAGGATTTTGCAGAGCAGCATAAGGAGGCTTTTGACGCGTTCCTCAAAGAGTACAAGGAATCCACCGATTATACCAATACGAAGGTGGAGGAAGCGGCTGCCCTGTCCGAAAAATATGATATCATGCCTGCTGCGGTCGCCAAAAAGGCGATTCCCAACTGCAATATCGTTTATATGGACGGAGACGAAATGAAAGCGAAAATTCCTGATTTTTTGAATGTTCTGTTCACAGCCAATCAGAAGTCCGTTGGAGGTAAATTACCGGGTGATGACTTCTACTACACTAAATAAGAATCTTTTTCAATACAAAGGGTTCAGAACCTTTCTGGCCGCCGTGTTTTGGATTGGCCTATGGCAATTGGCCTATTTCACTGTAAAACAGGAGATACTGATTGTATCTCCTGTTCGTGTTTTGCAAAGGCTGTCTGAGCTTGCCCAAATCAAAGAATTCTGGCTGACTGCATTTTTGTCCATGCTCCGTATAGTAGAAGGCTTTTTGCTTGGCGTGGCTTTCGGAAGTGCGCTGGCGGTGCTTACTTCCGTTTCGCGTATGCTGTACGATATTTTTTATCCGGTGATCAGTATCATCAAGGCGACCCCCGTAGCCTCGTTTATCATTCTCGCGCTTGTATGGATTCCGTCCACTCATGTGCCGTCCTTTACGTCTTTTTTGATGGTGACGCCGATTATATGGGCAAACATGATTAACGGCATTAAAAAGACTGACAAAAACCTTCTGCAAATGGCTGCGTCCTATCGGTTCGGACTGGTAAAAACCGTCAAACGCGTCTACCTGCCTTCCGTTATGCCGTATTTTACCGCAGCCTGTACAACCGGGATGGGGCTTGCCTGGAAGGCCGGCATTTCCGCCGAGGTGCTTTCCGTCACTCCGCTGTCGATCGGCAGGCAAATCTACAATTCCAAAATCTATATTGAAACGGATGATTTGTTTGCATGGACGGTGCTTGTTATTGTCATGAGTGTCATTTTGGAACGGCTGATGGTCCGGTTCATGAAAAAAGTGGGACAGAAATACAACGTTGTGCAGTGATGGGGCGGTGTAAATTGAAAATTCATAATTTGACAAAAAAATATGATGGAAAAACGGTACTGGATCAGTTTTCTCTTCAGCTTCCTTCAACCGGAACAGTCTGTTTGTTTGGTCCTTCCGGCTGCGGAAAAACGACGCTTTTAAATTGCATAGCAGGTCTTGAGCCCTTTGACTCCGGCGAAATTGAAGAAGCCGGCACCGGGAAGATTTCCTATCTTTTTCAGGAAAATCGCCTACTGCCGTGGATTTCTGCCAAAGATAATATTGCCGCTGTTCTTCGCGGCAAAGCCGGAGAGAACGCGGAGCAAGCGAAAAAATGGCTCGGATTGGTCGGTTTGGCGGAAGAGGGAAACAAAGGACCGGCGGAGCTGAGCGGCGGAATGCGGCGGCGGGTCGCCCTAGCGCGGGCGCTTGCTTACGGCGGGGATCTGTATCTTATGGATGAGCCTTTTCAGGGGCTGGACGCGGAGCGCAGAGATGAAATGATCGCTTTGCTTCAAAAGGAAACGGCCGGGGCATTGAAAATTATTGTTACCCACGATTTTGAGGAGGCGGAAATGCTGGCCGACGTCATTTACATTCTGGAAGGTCCCCCAGTCAGAATTGCTGACATAATTGTAAAAAATTCTGCATAAATCCGCATATTCTTTCCATGCTTCTGTGTTTCTTTACAAATTGCGTCTTTCATTTGTGTAAGGTTTGTGCTATACTAATGCAGTTAAATTTGTTTTAGTAGGGGTAATTTATGATATGAAGAATCAAAGGGCTACTTTTGGGAGAACATTTGCTCAGATCATAATAGATGTTCTCTGCGTGTTTTTTAGCTACTGGATTGCTTATGTTTTACGTTATGATGGGAAGATTTATCTCCCGGGCTATGATTGGGAATCCTTCTGTACCTGGATCCCGTGGATTTCAATTATTTATATTGCTTCTTTTACAGTCTTTCGGTTTTATAAGACAATGTGGCAGTTTGCCAGCCTTGATGAATTGTTGCTGATTTTTTACGGAACAACCTTTGCAGCCTTACTCGTAACCATTCTGGGTTTTACCTTTGCGCAGCAAATTTCCTGGGGGCTTTTTCGCGTCAGGCGTTTCCCGTGGGGTGTCTATGTTATCGGCTGGGTATTGACCATTTTTTTGGTGGGTGCTTCCCGGTTTAGCTTCCGGCTGATCCGCAGAATGAAGCGCAGAAGTCAGATTAACAGGGAAGACGGCGAGGAGTTTCACCGTGCGATGATCATCGGCGCGGGGGAAATGGGCTCCATGGTCATTAAGGATATGAAGACCGCTCCTGAAAGCAAGGGGATTCCTGTAATCGCTATCGACGACAATAAAAGCAAACGGGGGACCAGAATTCATGGCGTAAAGGTTGTCGGCGGCCGTGAAAGCATTCCGAAAATGGCCGTTCGCTATAATGTCGACCAGATTGTGCTGGCGATTGCATCGGCCAGTAAAAAGGACAAGCAGGATATCCTGAGCATCTGCGCGAAAACAGGCTGCCAGCTGAAGACGGTTCCCGCGCTGTATGAAATCATTGAGGACAGCGCCGATCCCCTGAAAGTCAGGAACGTCGATATTATCGACCTTTTGGGAAGAGATGAGATCAAGCTGGATATTGCGGAAATCAGCGGGTATCTCAAAAATAAAACCGTACTGGTAACCGGAGGAGGAGGCTCCATCGGCAGCGAACTGTGCCGCCAGATCGCTTATTTTAATCCGAAAAAACTGATTATTTTCGATATATACGAAAATAATGCCTATGATTTGCAGAACGAGCTTCTGATGCGCTTCAAGCATTTGAATCTGGAAGTTCTGATCGGCTCCGTCCGTGACAAGGCAAGAATCGAGCATGTTTTTTCCGTCTGCAAACCGGATGTCGTTTTTCACGCCGCTGCCCATAAGCACGTGCCTTTGATGGAACTGAGTCCCGGAGAAGCGGTGAAAAACAATGTGTTTGGTACGCTGAATGTGGCGCAGGCCTGCGACAAATACGGCGTGAAGCGCATGGTGCTGATTTCGACCGACAAGGCGGTCAACCCGACGAATATCATGGGTGCGACCAAACGGATCTGTGAATTGATCATTCAGTACAGCAGCCGTCACAGCAAAACCGATTTTGTCGCCGTTCGTTTCGGCAACGTTTTGGGCAGCAACGGCAGCGTTATTCCTCTTTTTAAAAATCAGATTGCGGCCGGAGGCCCGGTCACCGTTACCCATCCGGATATCATCCGGTATTTTATGACGATTCCCGAAGCGGCGCGTCTGGTGATTCAGGCAGGAGGTATGGCGCGCGGCGGTGAGATTTTTGTACTGGACATGGGTCAGCCGGTGAAAATTGTGGATCTGGCAAAAAACCTGATTCGCCTTTCAGGGCTGCAGCCGGATGTTGATATTAAAATCGAATACACGGGGCTGCGCCCCGGCGAGAAGCTTTATGAAGAGCTTCTTCTGGACAGCGAAGGCGGATGTCAGAAGACTTCCCATGAATTGATCTATATTGGTACGCCGATTCCCTTCAATGAGGATACGTTTCTCAATCAGATTGAAAAGCTGAGAGATGTTGCCGGTTCCAATAATGTGGAAATGATGAATGTCGTTCATGAGCTGGTACCGACTTATTCCGGCCATGCCGAAGAAACGGACGCTCTTGCAAATTGATTTTCATAGAATAAGAGCCCGCGGTCAGTAAAGGGACTGGCTGCGGGCTTTCCTTATTCTATTTCTGTTTGGGATTGTCTATTCTGTCTTTTTTCCAACACTCATAACATAGGCCGATATAACTTTCATTCCCTCCGATAAAGACCTGTTCCCCTTCTCTTACGATTTTTCCGTTGCAAATCCTTGCGTTTACTTCCGCCTTACGTCCGCAGGTACAAACGGATTTAATTTCCGTCAGCGAATCCGCAATTTCAAACAGGCGTTTGCTGCCTTCAAACATATGCGTCTGAAAATCGGTTTTTAATCCGAAACAGAGAACGGGGACAAACTCGATCGCGATATCCTTTAGCTGATTGATTTGGGGGGCGGATAAGAACTGCGCTTCGTCTATAATCAGGACATCGTAATGGTTTTGCTGGAACCATTGATACAGGTCCACGCTTTTATCAATTAAAATACCGGTATCGTTCAGCCCGATCCTGGATTTTACAACAGTAAGACCGTCCCGGTTGTCCACAGAGGGTTTTAATAAACCTACCCGGTAACCCTTTTCTTCATAGTTAAATTTCACCATCAGCGCCTGTGCCGTTTTGCTGCTGCCCATTGCGCCATATTTGAAATACAATTTCGGCATTTTTATTCCTCCGGTTTATTTTTACAATCTTTCCTACAGTATTTCCAGTTAATTCTGCAATAAGGTTGCGTTTCTCCCCCCCGCCTTCGGAGGGGAGAGAAACGTGTTTTATCTCGCAAACTGAAATGGAATTGCTATCAGTATAACATTCTTTGTTTACTTATGAAATACTTAATTTAATGATGAATACAATATCAAAAATGATAGCCGCAAAAAGGCTGATCTAGTCAGCCGCGCAAAGCTTACAGCTAAACGGAATACGATCTAAATGACAAAATCCATTTGAAATACTCAACTGTGCGGATAAGCTGATGTATGAGCATAAAAACAAATGAAAGACCCCCGTGTATTCAAAAGAACTCTAACGCAGGGAGTCGGTTGAAGAAATAAGCAGGAATTTAAGAAAACTGAGTGAAAAAGAAAATAGGAAAACCCTTCGTGTGCATATAATTGTGCCAAGGGGGCATTGTCATGAGATTTTTGATTCTGACCAGAAAAAGAATGCTGTCGGTTTTATGCTGCCTGATTTGCGGTATATTGGCTGTGTTTCTGGCATTTCAAGGCGTAGCGGCAATCAGGGCATCTTCCGGTAAGCGTCTGATTCCAATTTACTGCGTAAAAACGGATGAAAAGAAAATCGCAATCTCATTCGACGCGGCGTGGGGAAATGAAGAGACACAGACGTTGATCGATATTCTGAATAAATACAACGTCAAAACGACCTTTTTTGTGGTGGGCGCCTGGGTGGATAAATATCCCGAATCTGTTAAGGCACTTGCGGCCGCCGGACATGAGGTCTGCAACCATTCCAACACGCATCCCCATTTGCCGAAGCTCGGGCAGACGGAAATGACAGCACAGGTGACAGAGTGCAACAACAAAATCAAAAATGTTACCGGTGCCAGTCCGCTGCTTTTCCGTGCGCCTTACGGTGATTATAATAATCCTGTGATTGAAACCGTAAAATCTCTTAATATGTACTGTGTGCAGTGGGACGTGGATACGATAGATATAAAAGTAATGTAGATGATATGATTAATATTTGAATATTACCTTTACCTCTTCATTGGTCAAAAGCACTTTATCAATCAGTGTTTTTGCCAATTCTTTTTTGTCATCAAAAGATAAGGACTCGAAGTCACAATCAGGAATTTGTAAATCAGGTTTCAAGGTGGATTCGTTAATTTTGTTTAGCAGCTCCGTTTTCCTTTCATCCAGTTTAAGCAGGCGTTCGTTTATGTACCGCATGGTGACACTATTGGATTCAGACAAGCTGTCGAGCAGATTTGAAATCTGCTGCTCTATTTTTACAAGCTCTATTTTTTCGCTGTTTAAGTCAGCCGGTGGGGGAGTATCAATCTTTTCAGATTTTAATCTGTCCATTTCCTGCTGAATTTGCTTTGAGACGTTTTTTTCAACAGCATCCACATACGGCTTAATATGCTTTGCGGTGCATAGCTTCAGGTTGGTCTTTCCGGAGCACGAAAAATAGACATATCCATTGGAAGAGATAACCCGCATAGAGTAACCGCAATACCCACATTTGATGATACCGGACAACCAGGAATATTTTCCGCTGCCGGTGTTCTTAATTTGCCGATTGGAATCGAGCTTGTGCTGGCAGATCAGAAATGTTTTTGAGTCGATCACGCCGTCATGATGTGCAATGGCAAGCATCTGCTCGTGAAGATCGGCGTATTTATTCATTCCCCGGTCGCGCTTCCCAAAGAGCCAAAGCGCTTTCTGCCCGGTATATTCGTCGATGTCGTTGTACATGATAAGGCCCTTTTGCTTATAGAAATAATAGCTGTCTCTTATACACATCTGACGCTGCCGACGAATTAGACGG
>UREO01000027.1 GCA_900546895.1 uncultured Oscillospiraceae bacterium | reverse complement strand
TTGTATTTTGCATCATCCGTAATCAGCATCAAAAAAGGAGCATGCTCTATATGACATTAAGAAAACTGTTTTTTATTTGTTTCTCGGCGCTGTCCGTTCTGACGGTCGGCTGCAGTGCACCGAACGGAGAGAATACGATTAGCTCTGGTGCGGGTACAGTGCCAGACGTTTCTTCTCCCGAATCTTTATTATCCGCACAAAGCATCGTTTCTGAACCGGCTCCCGGCAATCCGGCCGGTATATCTTCCGCCCCCGGGGTCAGCAGCAGAAAAGCGGAAGGCGGCAGCGAGTGGGTGGCATACGACACGAACGAGGACAGCTACAAGCTTCATATCAAAAAAGCGGACGGCACCGAAGACAAGGTTCTGGTAAACGATCCTGTATTAGCGCCGTGCGTGGCGGGCGAATGGGTGTATTTTCTTTCGGACCTGGGCACAATTGAAAAAATAAAACTGGATGGTTCGCAGAGGACAAAAGTCTGTGGAACCGACGCAATAGAAAATTTAAATGGCAATATGTCCATTACCGCCGCGTATCAAAACGGATTTATTTTGTATACAACGCAGCAATGCCATGAAGTAGGAAACAACAGCTCGTATCCTGTGCACTATTATAAGCTGGACCCGGCTACTAATAAGATAACCGAAGCAGAGGACCAGTGATGCCGGAAAGGATCCAATAAAAAAGACTGCCGTTTGTGCGGCAGCCTTTTCGCGTGTTCAGTTGAGTCTTTCGATTTTGGTGACGGTTACGCTTCTGGTGTTGGAGCCGTCTATGGCGCCTTCATAATAGATTCTCAGCCTACGCCCCAGCTGCAGTCCCTTGCCGGAAGTGTCCGCGTCGGTTCCGTCCCTGAGGAAGGTGATCGAGCGGCCGTCGTCCGTCTTGACGGTAATGGTCTGTGTCATGATTTCTTCCAGCGTTCCTTCTACGGTGGAAATACCGCTGGAGGATGCATTCGCATCCAGAATCTTAAACCGGTTGAGGACGTCGCTGTCCGGCAGAACCATACTGTTGAACAGATCCGACTTTTCTCCTACTTCGTAAGGGGAGTTCTTTGGCAGAGTAAAGCAGTAAACAACGTCTTCCTTTGTTCCCAGGTAGGTGGGTTTGGGATCGAGTGTTTCGCCCTTTGTTTTCTCCCACCAGTCCTTTGAAACAAGGAAAATCGTAAGCAGTGAGCAGTTTTTGTCATTTTGAAAAAGAAAATCCACTTTCGTATATTTGGTGCCGCCGTCCGACATGGTTTCCGTAGTAACCACCGGGGTATAATTTTCATCCTCCCAGCTGTCGGGGACTGCAAGTGAAAAACTTAATTTGTCGTTTGTATAAAATTTCTGAACAGCACTGCTTTTTGCGTTGCTTTTGGCTCTGATTTCAGACGGGGCGGTTTCCGCAAGCATGACGGCAGGAGCTTCCGCTTTTGACGCGCATGCGGTCAGCAAAACCAGCAGAACCGATAGTAACGGGACGAAAAGCTTCCGTTTTCTCATAAATCTCCTCCATTCGGGCATAACTTTACAGCTACATCATATTCCGGGTGCTTGTAAAAGTCAATTATGATGTAAGAATTGTAATAATTCATTACAATTCTGTTATATTTTAATACAATTCCATCAATCCATCTTTTGCGGTTTCGTGCTATAATAATCTCGTAGCGCAAAACGGGGCGAAGCTCCGGCGCTGAGAATGGGAAATTTTAGAAGGCGGCGGTTTTGATGAATATTCTGGTGGATGCCGATGCCTGCCCGGTTAAGGAAATTATTGTCCGGCTGGCGAAAAAACAGAAGGTGCCCGTCGTCATGCTGACCGACACGAGCCATCTGCTCAACGACGGGTACAGCAAGGTGATTACGGTGGACAAGGGTCGTGACAGCGCGGATATCCGTTTGGTCAATCTGGCTGGGAGCGGGGACATTGTCGTCACTCAGGACTTCGGCGTGGCGGCAATGGCGCTTGCCAAGGGCGCAAAGGCACTGAACCAAAACGGCATGGTATACGACGATTCCAACATGGACCGTCTTTTGTTTGAACGCGCGCTCGGTCAGGAAATGCGCCGCGCGGGAGTAAGAAGCGGAAAGTTTAAAAAGAGAAGCAGGCAGGATGACGAATCGTTTGAGCGGGTCCTTTCGCGTATGCTGGAAGAAAATATTTGACAAACGAAATGGATATGTTATAATACCATTGTTTTGCCTGAAGCAAAAATCATATAGCAAATCCATTTCCGTTTGTGAGATAAAACGTAACCTTGTTCGCAGAATCCACTGGAAATGCTGTAGTTAAAAAAATAGCGGTTAACACGAATATTGTGAGGTTGAAAATATGTACGATTATGATTTGATTGTCATCGGTGCCGGCCCTGCCGGCATTTTTACGGCTCTGGAGATGGATAAGCTCGCGCCCGGGAAAAAAATGCTGGTGGTAGACAGCGGCAGCACGATTGACCGGCGCGCCTGCCCGGCGAGGACCTCCGGCCAGTGCGCCCACTGTAAGACCTGCAATATTATGAACGGCTGGGCCGGCGCCGGCGCTTTTTCGGACGGAAAGCTGTCCCTTTCGGAGGAAGTCGGCGGCAATATTACGGATTATATGCCGGTGAAAAAGGCGCGGGAGCTTATCCGCTACGCCGACGATATTTATCTGAATTACGGGGCTCCGGACAAGATTTTCGGAAAGAGCGACAAATTTGCGGAAAAGGTGTCCTATGAGGCGCGCAGGGAAAACATCCAGCTAATTCCCTGTCCGGTGCGCCACATGGGTACGGAATATTCCTTTGAAGTGCTGAGGGGCATGTACCGTTACCTTTCCGGCAGGCCGAATTTCGAGTTCAGGGAACACACCACGGCGGATTCCATCTTTGTGGAAAACGGAAAGGCGGAGGGCGTGTGGCTGGTTGACCGTTCCGGCGAGCGTACCCTTGTCCGCGCACCCTACGTGGTGGCGGCGCCGGGACGCGGCGGCGCCGAGTGGCTGGCACGTATTGCCCAGGAAAACAAGCTGGCCACTACCAACAACGAGGTCGACATTGGCGTGCGTGTGGAAGTACCGAATGCGGTGATGGACCACCTCACCAAGAACCTGTATGAGGCGAAGCTGGTTTATTATTCGGATACGTTTGAAAATAAGGTGCGGACCTTCTGTATGAATCCGGGCGGCATTGTCAGCGAGGAGCATTACGACGGCGGCATCGGCGGAGGCATCGCGGTTGTAAACGGCCATTCCTACGCTGACGAAGACAAGCACAGCGAAAACACCAATTTTGCCATGCTGGTTTCCACCCGTTTTACGGAGCCGTTCAATCAACCGATCGAGTACGGCCGGTATATCGCGCAGCTGGGGAACATGCTTACGGGCGGCGGTATTATGGTGCAGCGGCTGGGCGACCTTCTGATGGGAAGGCGCACGGACTATACCAGATTGAAAAAGTCCACAACGGTGCCTACGCTGAAAAACGCGGTGCCGGGCGATTTGTCTTTTGTACTGCCTCACCGCCATCTGACCAGTATTGTGGAATCGCTCCGCGCATTTGACAAGCTGGCCCCGGGGCTTTACTCCAAGAACACCTTGCTTTACGGGGTGGAGGTCAAGTTCTATTCCTCCAAGGTGTCGGTCAAAAAGAATTTTGAGACCGAAATCGAAAATCTGTACACCATCGGCGACGGCGCCGGCATTACCCGCGGGCTGATGCAGGCTTCCGTAACCGGCGTTGTGGTTGCGCGGGATATCGCGAACAAGCAAAACTGAATTTTTTAAGTTTGGGAAAGCGGCAAACCCCTCCGGCGGGTTTGCCGCTTTTATGCATGCCTTCAAAATACAATCATATAATGTGATAAACAAATATGTGGGGGGAGGACGTTTCATTGCCGGATTTTTCTTTGAACTATTTTATTGCTTCCAACAGCTCGAGGGGATATGTCAGCTTTTTTCAATCGAATTTTGGCCGCCTGAAAACGGTTGTCCGTCTCAGCGGTTATCCGTCCATCGTCGTGTCGGATATTGTGAGCGGGCTTTGCTCCGCTGCACGGGACGGCGGCTGTCACGCGCAATTGATCCACAATTGCCTGGACAATTCCATGGAAGGAGTCATTATTCCGGAAAAAAACGCGGGAGTGATTAATTTTCCGCTTTACGGAGAAGAAGAATATCCCGTGGCGGCAATTCTTAATGACGACAACCTGAGCCAAACCCGTGCCTGCCTGACGGGCGCGGCCCGGCATTTTTCCGCCGCACGCGCCATCCACGACAAATGGGAGCAAATCTATGTTTCCAATATGGATTTCGACGCTGCCAACAGGCTGACGGCCAGGACAATTGAAAAAGTAATCGGAGAAAAAACATTGGAAAAAAAGGGGACGCAGGTTCACCGTTACTTCGGCGCGTCAACCGTGAACGGCGCTTATGATTACATTGACAATCTGACGGAGGACCTTGAAAAACGCTACTTTATCAAGGGACGGCCCGGTACCGGAAAGTCGACTTTTCTGGGGAAAATTGCGGAGTATGCGGCAGCGGCGGGATTTGATACGGAAATTTACCACTGCGCGTTTGACCCGAACAGTTTAGATATGGTGATTCTGCGGGAATTGAGCGTGGCCCTGTTTGACAGCACTTCCCCGCACGAATATTTTCCGTCCCGCCCGGACGACGAGGCCATTGATATTTACAAAGTTGCGGTCGCGGAAAAAACAGACGAAAAATACCGCACGGAAATTACGGCCGTTATGGTGGATTATAAAGCGGAAATCGCAAAGGCGGCCAAACAATTGGCCCGCGCGAAACGTTATTACGACGAAGTGCAAAAGGGAATGATTTCAAAAATCAGCGCGGAGGCGTTCGGCGCTGCCGAAAAGAAAATCAGGGATACGGTATTTGCGGATTAAAAATGCTGTTTTTTACCGGGACCTTGCGGTTAGGAGCCGGATTTGGACCGGCAGCGACCCTTTTACCGAACATCGGTTTTTAGGTCGTTCAGAAGCAGTTCCAGTAACAGTTCCTGATAGCCTGCGCGCCGGGTTTTTCGTATTTCTGAGGAAACTGCCTGCAATTTGGGCGAGCGCAGTTGATCCAGTTCTGTAAGCCGCGATGAAGAAATTGATTCTTCTGACAAAGAACGGTAATAATCATCCTTGTCCAAATGCCAGAAAAAGAATTGTCCGGGGTAACGCAATGCCAGCCGGTCGGCTATGCGCAGGCCTTCCGGGTCAAAATCGCCGGAGTAATACATCATACAGCCCGAAGCGGCCAATAAGCCAAGTAAGATCAGTGATGCGGTTTTAACCTGCCCGGAGGTACATAAAATAGGGGAATGTGACGGTGGAGACTGCTCGCACAGATGTGAAAAAACCATTTGATTTTCGACAATGTAAATCTTTCCGGTCGGGCTTGCCGCGCTAACAATTGTCGACAGATTGGAAAGGGTCAGCACAGCGCTTTCATTACGTATACGGAACGCCTGAAACGCGGGATGCTCTCCTTCCTCCGTGCAAAGCAGCAGACCGGACTGCGTGGTAAAGCTGGAAATATCATCCGCGAAAAGACTGACTAAAAAAAGAGTTTCTGCCCGTTGCTCGGCAGAATGGGGATACGCCCTTTGCTTCCAATCGCAAATTCCGTATAAAAGCAACTTACCTGCAAGGCGGTTCATATCAAAGCTGTGTGGATTTGCGGTGATTCCCGCACTGAAAACAGCCAGACGGCGCTGTGAAAGCGGTTGGGTCGACAAAAAGTCAAGTGCGGCGCACGCCTGTTTTAAAGCAACACATGCCGCTTCTTCCTCTTTTTCGGCAGCTTGTAAAAAAAGTGAATATCCGTTCCCCTTGGATTCCAGCATTCGGTGTATCCAGTTCTGTGCCGCTTCTGATTTAGCCTGCGGATACACATGTGCAAACAGGCTCTTTATCCATTTCTGGCGGGCTTTTTTCGCGTCTTTCTTTACACGCACCGGATGGCCGAAATAACCCTCTAACAGCTCCGGCAAAGAGGTGCCCTGAAAACGACTGGCGTGGAGCGCCTGCTCAAAGTCAGAAAGCCGGTATCGCAAAGGTGGAAAAAGTGTTTTCCCCAGGAAAAGGCCCGCTGTACGGCACTCCTCTTCCGTCGCATCCGGCAGAGAAACGATTCCGGACGCTTTTCCATATGACTGGTATTTTCTTAAAATTACATTCATCTGACGGGTCCAGCCCGCTTTTTCCTGAAAATAGGCAATACAGTCCGTTCGGCTCATAAAAGCATCGCACCTTCGTCAAGTGTTTTTTGATAACCGTCCCACTGATAAAGCAGAATTGTGACTACCTGAGAATTGGCTGGACGGTACATGTCCGCAATTTCCAATTGCGGGACGGATGCATAGCAGCCCCATAACGCCTGTGAATTCATGATATAGCCAAAGCCGAGCGTCTCCACAAGGGCGAACATGCTCTCAATATTTTTGTCGTCTACGCCTGCGAAGGCCTCATCCAATGCAATAATATATGGACATTCCACGCTGGCCCTCTTATATTGCGCGGAAATTGCCGCAAAGAGAGGAACATACATGGCCATCGCTTTCTCGCCTCCGCTGAACTTGTTGAATTCGGAATTGGTAAGATTCTTTTCTTTTTCACCGTGTCTTTGAAAAGCAAGAGTGAATTCAAACCAATTGCGGAAATCCAAAGCGTCCCGGATAAGGTCGGCGTAGCTGACAGATTGGTCATTTTCCATTGCCAGCCTGCGTGCGGAGGTCACTTTGGTACGAAAATGTGCCGTTATTTTGCGGCGGTCTTCATCACTTAAAATTTCGATGTCTCTATTCAAAAGCTCTACAAGCTTTTTCGTATCCAGTTCTCCATCCGCCTGCTGGCTTTTTCCCTTCCAGGAAAGATTAAAGATCAGCCCCATCGAAGTGTGCACACCGCTCATGATTTCGCTCATGGTGCGTACCCATCTGTGGCTGGCCGCGATGCGGTTACGGAGCTTGCCGCTGATTGTTTCTGTCAGGATGGATTCGAAAAGTTCCCGATCCTTTTCATTTAACAATTCCTGCATCAAAGCAATCTTTTGTTCAATTTCCTGTATGAAAAAGGGAAGAGAAACCTGTTTTCCATCCAACGTCAATAGAATCAGCCGCCGACGCCGCAGAATTCCTTCTGCTTCTTCAAATTGCGGAGCAATTATAGGGCGATAGTCCGTAAGCGCGGCGCTGTTTTTGAGGAAATTCTCGTGAAGCGCCTGATACATATTATCCGGCAATTGCTCTACATCCTGTGCGCGCAGCTTGAGCACCGCCTTACGCGCGGCGGCTAAAACGCTTTCATCTACCGTATCGGGGAAGAATCCGAGTGCCTGTTCTTCGAGAAAATACATTCTCAGGTTATTTTCGCGTTCAATCTTAATCACGAGTTCTTGCGCTTGCTGCTGCTTTTTTTCACGCAATTGTTCAAGCTTACTCTCGTCCACCCTGACATCTGCTTTCCAATTGGGTAAATCTTTGTCTAAATCAGCGATTTCGCTTGCGAGTTTTTGCAATTTTTCCGCGAGCGCACGGTTTTCAGGCTGATTTAAAAAGTCCTGAAGCGCCTTGATTTCCCGGCTCAACGCCTGTGCTTTATTCTTCCTCGTCCGCGCCGCCAGTTCAAGCTCCACCAAATAGCTTTCGGCCTGCTCCAGCAAGCCGCTTTGCGCTTCAAAAAGCTCCTCGGCGTGATGATAGCCGTTCCAGCCTTCCTCCAGATCATGCAGCAGCGCCATGTAATCGTCCAAAGAATTCTGCTCTTCCAGAAACGCACTTACGGTTCTGGAAACCGATATTTCTTTGCACAGAGTAATTACCCGCTGCTTTGCGTTGCCCAAAGCGGCACGGGCATCCTTTTCCGCTTTATCAAACTGCTCCACTTCACGATTGGTTACCGCCAGGCTGTTTTCACAGGTCTGTACCAAACTCAGCGCCATCGCGAGATCTGCGGTAGAAGGCCTTCCCTCGTATTCTGTATTCAGGTTATCAATGCGCCGCTGCAATTTTTCAAGTTCCATATACTGCAGTCCCAGTGCGCCTTGGTATTCCGAAACTTCCTGTTTCAGCGTGTCTATTTGTCGCTGGCGATTCTCGCGGCGGGCGGCTGCCCCAATGAATCCTGCTGTTTGAAAAGGATGGCTTTTCCCGCTTAAAACACCGAGACGGTAACGCCCGTCCGGAAGAACGGCAGTATCCCCGTCATCGTCCGTACAGGAGATGCCGCTAAGCGCCGCTTCAGCGGCTTCCTTCAGTGGACCTTCTACGGCGTAAAGATCACGCAGCGGTTGACAGGGACGGACATTGGATGTTCTGACGAAATGGTCGGGGTGCTGCTCCAATATATCAGACAGAACCGCCTGTTCAGACTGCGGCACCACCAGAGCGTCAAGCAGACCCATATCGGTAAGCTGTGCTTCCAACAAATCCTTTTTCCTTTGTTCCATACCCGGGGAATAATCAATCAGGTCGTAAAAAGGCGCACAGGAAACGCCACGGCGGCATAGTTCCTCACGGGTTTCCTGAACCGCAGCCGCTCTGGGCGGAATAGGTTCCGGTGCGTTCTCCAGCGCTTTGAGTTGTGCACACAGCGCATTATAAGTATCCTGCAATTCCTTCCGCTGTGCCTGACGCTCGGCTAATTGCGTCTGCAAAAGACTGTAAAGCGCATTCTTTTCATTGGACAGAAGCGTGTTCAATTCACTGTCGTCCACAGTGCTTTTGTAATGAGAGACGATTTGCTTGATCTGTCCTAAAAGCATATCGGAAAATACAAATTCCCGATTTCCGGCTTGTATGCGCAAAAAGGCTTCAATCAGTTCGTCGCGGGCTTTCTGTTCTACCAGACACGCGGTATCTAATTCCTTCTGCGCGGTACGGTACTTGATTTCTGCGTCGTTCAATCTCTTTTGAATATTGTCCAGATCTTTGCCTTTTTCTTCCTGCTGTTCCAGTGCTGTCTGAGCGTCCTTTAACCGGCGGCTATAGGCTGTGCCGGCGGTATAAGCTTCTTTGAAAGCGGTGGACAGCTTCTGGGCAAGCTGCCTTCTGAGTTCCGAGGGCCCGTTCCATTGCAGTTCTTCCTGCAATTGATCCAGTTTGTCCAATCGTTGCTGGTAAAGTGCCTGCTGGTCGTCTTTCTGACGCTGCAGACTATCGAGCGTACGCTGCGACTGATTTCGCTTCGCCTTCTGTCCCTCCACATCGCGGACATCCTGTTCACAAGCGAGGTTATTTTCTTTCAGTGTATTTTGCAGTTCTGCCAAATGCTCCGCTTTTTCCTGCAATGTGTCGCTGCCGCCAAGCGCATTTTTCTCGGCCTTAAGCTGAGAAAGGGTTTCACTATCCTTCTGTATCTTTACATTCAGCGCTTTAATTTGAAGCTCCAGGTCTGCAATTTCATTTTGTGTGGCGGAAACATGGCTTTGCAGATTTTCCGTTTCATCGTGATGCTTCAGAAACGCACGCGCCTTTTGCGCCAGCATGTATTGGTTATAACGGGTATATTCATTTCGGATAATCCCCGCGCTGATCTGCGCGCGCTCCAGCTGCTCCAGATTCCCCTGAATGCTGTCCATCTTTTCCATTGCGTCCACCATCGCCTGCAAATCATTATCACTGAGCGGCTGCAGGGATGAGTTCAGGATATCCTGTACCAGGGATGGCTTGAAATCCTTGCTTAGTTTCGGGGCGCGGATTTGAATCAGCAGCGTGATAAACTGCTCATATTGGTCAATGTCCGGGAACTGGAAAATGCGGTCATTGGCCAGCTTTTTATATTCGGTCGTGCTGTCGGCCCAGTTGCCGGGGTCGCCCAGCGCGTTTTTAGCCTCCTGTTTGCTGAGCGGAAGCCGCTGTGACCCGGCTTCTCGGTACAGACACAAGTCGTAACCGATTCTGCGACCGTCACAAAGACAGAATCCCCAAAATGAGATCCCCTTGTTCTTCTGGGCGCGCATTCCAATTACCAGCGTGCAATAATGTTCCACATCCGGCTTCTTAAATTCCAGATACAGATATCCGGTGGATTCGTCCCGGTCTCCGTTCCCTAAGAGATAAAAATCCATTTTCCGATCCTTGGTCCCGAAGGAATCCAAGCGTTCCGGACGGTGGTTACCGTCCAAAATAAAAGGGATAAAGCTCTGCGTTGTAATGGATTTTCCGGCACCATTCGCGCCGCGCAGCAATAATCTGCCGCCTCGAAAAGGAAACTCTTCAACATCATATAACCAAAAATTCACGAAGCCCAAACGATTCATTAACCAGCGCAAAATCACACCTCCTCTGTTTCATTGTTTTCACGGTAATTGCCGGTCATCTTTCCCAATGCGGGCAGGAGAATAAGCCCCCCCTCACGCCGGGACACAAGCATCCAGTTTTCCATGTATGAAAGGACCTCTTCGGTCAGTTTTTCAAGGGGCATCTCCCGATACTGCTTCCCCCATAAAGCGGAATACTGTGTTCGGCATTTCTCCAATTCGCGGTTGAAATCATGGAGTGACAGCTCCACGAAATCATTCATGGCGCGTGGGTACTCATCCTTTAGAACAACTGAGCGCAATCTTGCAGAAAGACTCAGCGCAATATCGCTTAGCATCCGATCTTCCGGATAGCTCATGCCAAAAGACTCATCTTCATCCAGAACAAAATACGCACCGTTTTTGTAGATCTGCAAATTGCCGCCAATGGTCTGATTCAGGTAGCGTTGTACCCAACCGCGTTGATTTTTAATATATGCATAAACCGGATCATCGGGCTGTTCCCAATAAACTGCGGGTGACAGCGCTAGCTGACGGTACACTCTGTGGGTACGAAGGACGCCGCGGTCCTGATTCAGGTTTTCTACACCTTCCTTTTCAAAGTCCGTGGTGCAGGCATAGCCTGATATGTCATAGCTGAAGCTGACGGAAAACCATCTTGAAAGCCCGGTGTTTTCATAAAGAACCTCCTGACCCTGATCGGAAGAGAAACTTTCACTGGTTCCGTCTCGGGTTTTAATAAGAAAAAGAGATTCAGCATAGCGCAATACCCGCACTAAGCTTTTGCGGTTAGAAAAGGTTTCCCAATTCCAATCAGCAAGAACAGGCTGCAGATAAGCAAGCAATGCGGGAGTGAGTTCTGAAAGGAGGAAACGTTCCCCCTCGTCTCTGTCCTCCAAAAAAATCAGTAGCACGCATAGCAGACAGTAATCGGAAGGCACATCAAAAGCTTCGATTCCCATAAAAGATTCCGCATGCGCCGGAATCTTTTCTAATTTGATCAATTTTTCGTTGATAAACAGCTTCCAGCCAAACTGTTCGCCAAGGATCTTTTGAAAAGTGGGGATGGCTCGTTTAACGCGGTGGTATAGGGCGGAATCCTGTTCTCTGAGAATCCAAAATTGTCCTAAAAGAACGCGAAATTCATCCATTCGCATCACGTCCTTCAAACTCCAGTACATAGGCGGGCATGGTCAAAGTACCATCTGTGCAGTGCAGCATACAGGAGCCGGACCGGCGAAGTAGGCGGAACTTCTGACCATATTCTGTGACGGCATGGCGGTCAGAGGCATTATTCGCCAGCACAACCCAATTTAGAAAGATTTGCCGTGTTGAAGGTTCAAGCGTATCTGTGATGGCGGAAAAATCCAATTTTCCATTCTGGATATATTGCAGCGCCAGCCTTTTTGTTCGCTCCTGTTCTGCAAGAAATTTTTGACGAAGCACCGCTTTCTCCAGACTTTTGCTGGAAAACCCGCTTTTGTCGATGCGGGGTTTATAGTGACGGCTGCGGGTATCGAGTGTATACACGCAAGGGACTTCGTCGTAAACGCTGCTGTTTATGTTATCCGTATCTCTGGCGCTGTTGACCGTAAAATGACGGACGGAGGCAACACCAAAAACATGAGCGGAAAGCTTATGCGCTTCTTTTAAGTTCTTACATTCCGCAAATAGCCGGAGAAACTTTTTGTAATCTTCCTTGCGGCTCACACCAGAGTTTTGCATCTGAATAATAAAATTCGCATTTTGAATGATCTTTCGGATTACTTCATTGGTCGTTTCCAAAACATATTGACTTTCACTCAGGCGTCCGGGCTCGGAAACAAACCACTCAAAAAGCGAACGCCATTTCCCACGGATGTTTTCGCTGATCTGCGCCTCGAAATTTGGCGGGCGCTCCGATGATGGACGTGGCTTGTCCAGCTCGCTTGCGACAATTTTATCTAAAATCGTATTCGTTAGGGTAGCGGGAATCTCAGAGAGAACTTTTTCAATTTTTCCGCCCCTTGATTGCAGTTCCTGCACAAAATCTCTCAAATATTTGACAACATGCTCTTTATGCGCGATAAATTCTGCAGAACGCATCATGTGCTCTGCCTTTGAAGAATAAAAGTCTCTCAAATAATCCTGGTAATTCTGGTTAAGCCGTTTGAAATCCTCTTGCAAGTTCTGCCACCATTCATCCACGTCCTTGAGTGGTGCGGTCTGCAGAGATTCCATCTCCATCAGTGCGTTTTGAATACGTGGGAACAGGTAAATCGAAAGCGAAGCGCTTTCTAAAACAAGCCTTTCCAGCCGGATGGTCATGCGCTCTACTTCCGTAGCTGCGCCCGACATTATGTAGCGGAACTGATTATTTTTATATTCCGAAATAGTGTTTGCTCGGCTCGGATCTTGAATTGGTGTAAGGTTCTTCCAATGAACGAGCTGGTTTAAGTCAGGGATAAGCTGTTCCATCGTGTAGTCGGCAAAAGCAGGGATTTGATGTAGTTTTTCCAGGACTGTTTCCTTATCTAACTGAAAATGGGTCTTTTCAGATTCATCATAAAACACACGCATAATGGCACGATAATGTGCTGTATTATCCGTGTTTAAATAAGATGTTTCAGGTATATTATCCATAGAAACTGCATTAACCGGCATAGCTTCACCTTCCTTACATTTTTATCTGAATTTCCACTTTCTCAGAGTTATTTATAGAATAATGGTATCATAATATTATTGGAAAGGCAATATTTTTGCGGTTTTATGCAGAATTATAGTGAATAAGAATGATGGAAGCCATCAACGCGAAAAAGCAGCCCAGCCCATAAGGGCCGGACTGCTTTTGGTGCCGGTGGCAGGAAACCGATGGTATGTACGTACCACGCAGCAGCCTGCATTCGCTAATCTCCACCGTCAAAGAACCGTATCAGACAGGCATTGATTGCTATTTAACATCTAGGATTTCTGGATAATCAGATGATGCTGGCACCACCGCACACAGACAGGACTTGACCTGTTATGAAATCCGCCTCATCAGATGCAAGAAATGCCGCCGCATTGGCAATATCTATTGGCCTTCCGATTTTCTTTAGTGGAATCTCCCGCTTTAATTGCTCCAAAATCTCTGGCGTACAACTTGCGAGAATATCCGTTTGTGTCAAACCCGGAGAGACCGCGTTAACACGGACGCCTTCTCCTCCAAATCTCAACGCAATCATTTTGGTAAGATGAATCAAAGCCGCTTTGCAGGAGCCATAAGCGAAACCGCTACTGGCGCCCACAGCGGATGTTCCCGCAAGAGAAGCCGTGTAGATCACGTTCCCTTTGACTTTTACAATTTCCGGCATTGCCTTTTGGGTCATGAAAAAAGCAGAACGCAAGTTGGTAGAATATATCTCATCCCATATTTTTTCATCTGTACTTTCAAAATTGTGATAGGGGGCGATTCCAGCATTATAGACCAGAATATCCAGTTTCCCATATTTGCCTGCAACTGCATCGACTACTGCCGAGCATTGTTCAAGGTTTGTTACGTCAAGCTTCAAAAAATCTGCTTTTCCACCCGCTTTTTTAATTGCGTTGACTACTGCGGAGCCCTGTTCTTCTCTCCGACCAGAGATAATGACGGAGGCTCCCTCTTCAGCGAAGCGTTCTGCGATGGCCTTACCGATACCAGAGGTCGAACCCACAACAATCGCAACTTTGTCCTTTAATTTCATAAATGTTTCTCCTTCGTGTTTCTTCAATATATGTAGTATACCATAAAATTTGTCTTACCACACGTGTAGTACACCAAAAAATTTATACGTGCTTAGACCAACCGGATACGCAATCCCTGACGAGGCACAGGAAGCGGGATGAAAGCAGTATGCTGTAGGATCTCTCTTGCGGCAGTAAAAGCTGAGTTTACAGAGTTTGTCAACAGCGCGGCCTTCTTATTCGACCTTTCCGGATATAATACGGTTTGTATAGGACTCTTTAATCTGTTTCGAGTTATAATTAATCTGATAATTTTTATTAAAAATCGCGGAATAGAGAATATCTAAAACATATTCAAAAGATATCTGAGAAGCAAAACCGGCCACTTTGGAACCAAAACTTTCATCCAAAGGGATACGCAGGACAACGTCGCATTGCTGGACAAGCTGCGACTTGTCATTCGCGGTCAAAACTATACTGCGAATGCGGAGTGCGCGGAATATTTTGATATAGGAATCGTAATCGTACTGGTGCGCGCTGTACGTTACAAAAAGCACGCAGTCCTCTGGCGTGGCGTTTCTCGCGCTAAAAGAAGCCTCATGGTTTTCGTCGGCCAAAATGACATAACGGTCGATTTTTATCATGCGGTTCTTGAAAATCATCGCACGAACATAAGAATCCCCCTTGGCAAAAATGAAAAGGCGGCGGCTTTCATCGATATAGTTTACGGCTTTGGCAAGAGCGGCGGGGTCCAGCATCTGATGCGTTCTTTCGATGTTGTTGCTGATGAGTTGAGCCAGCTTGTTGCTGATGGCATAGACGTTGTCGCCGGGAGAAAAAGGCATGTTCGCATCCACCTTGCTGATGTCCTGATACTGGTGGTTGATTTCTTTGATCAGCTGAATTTTGAAGTCCCGAAAGCCGGAGAATCCTAATCCCTGACAAAATCGAACGACCGTAGCATTGGAGGTATACGTGCCCTTTGCCAGCGCGGAAATGGTCAGAGAATCCAAAGAATTGAGATTTTCAATTAAATAACAAATGATCGATTTTTCCGTTGGCTTATACACAGCCAGGTCGTTCAGCTTTTCCAATATCATCATATCCATCCTCTCTCAGTTCATTGTAACAAAATATCCGGCATAATCAAAGTCGATATTTTGAACATTTTTTCCACAAACGTGCGAAATGTCTTTGTTGCAAATGAACACTTTTTCCACAATGATGCAACCATATTGACTTCCCAAAGACACGAAAGCTATACTTGGTATCAGGCGTTGAAAGTAGACAAGAAAGGAGAAAGCATCTCTCGCATGGCGCTGGAACATGGGCGGAACGTGCTTGTGGAAAAGCCAATGGTGTCTCATTACCGGGAAGCGCAGGAACTGTTTTCCTTTGCAAAGCAGCGGGGCGTCATGATTTTTGAAGCTATTACCAATCAATATCTGACCAATTATCAACTGATACGCGAAAGCCTCGCGAAACTTGGCGTGATTCGCCTTATCCGTATGAATTATTCCCAGTATTCCAGCCGCTACGAAAGATTTAGACAGGGAACTGTCCTTCCCGCGTTCGACCCCGCAAAGGCAGGGGGTGCCCTAATGGAACTGAATACATACAATCTGCATTTTGTAACGGGGCTTTTCGGTGCTCCAGACAGTTACCGATA
>UREO01000026.1 GCA_900546895.1 uncultured Oscillospiraceae bacterium | reverse complement strand
CTACACCGTCTAATTCGTCGGCAGCGTCAGATGTGTATAAGAGACAGCGTCAAGGACATATGTAAACAATAAAAAAAAGGCCTGCGCTCAGGCGGGAATCTATTCGGAAGAATACGCCCTGCCCGCATCCGCTTCTCAAAAAGAAATCATGGACCTGGTCGCGAAACTGAACGTAAAAAAAGACATTAACGGTATTTTGGTTCAATCCCCGCTGCCGGACGGATTGGATGAAAAGGCGGTGGTGGAAGCCATTGATCCCGAAAAGGACGTAGACGCCTTCCACCCTTCCAATGTGGGCAGAATTATGATCGGAAATTATCATTTCCTGCCCTGCACTCCCGCGGGGGTCATTGAGCTTCTCTGCCATGAAAAAATTGAAATCGAAGGAAAGAGCTGTGTCGTAATCGGCAGAAGCAATATTGTCGGCAAGCCGATGGCCATGCTGCTCCTGCATCATAACGGAACGGTGACCATCTGCCACAGCAGGACAAAAAACCTAAAGGAAGTATGCAGACAGGCCGATATTCTTGTCGCGGCGGTCGGCAAACCGAAGTTTGTTACCGCGGATATGGTGAAACCGGGTGCGGCGGTGATCGATGTGGGAATGGACCGCGATGAAAACGGAAAACTGTGCGGAGACGTGGATTTTGCCAATGTGGAAAAAACAGCGTCTTACATAACTCCTGTTCCGGGCGGTGTCGGTCCTATGACGATTGCGATGCTCCTTAAAAATACAGTTGCCGCGGCGAAACGTCAGAACGGGATGACTCTGTAAAATGCGGAATCCCGGTATACTGCGCCCGGCGGCTGCCAGTTGAGGTACGGAATGGACAACCTTTTAAATCAAATTAATTTTCCGGAGGACTTGCAAAAGCTTTCTCTGGATGAACTTTATGAATTGTGCGATGAAATTCGCGAAAAAATCATTAAGACCGTTTCCAATAACGGAGGACATCTGGCTTCCAATCTGGGGGTCGTTGAATTAACGGTTGCGCTGCACCGTGTTTTCAGTTCCAAGGACGACAGGATCGTCTGGGACGTCGGGCATCAGGCCTATACCCATAAGATTCTGACCGGAAGGCGCGACACCATTTCCACCATCCGGATGCAGGGCGGCCTTTCCGGCTATCCGAACCGTATGGAAAGCAGCTACGACGCTTTTAACGTGGGGCACAGCAGTACCTCCATCTCCGCTGCGCTGGGAATCGCCAACGCAAAGCTTCTTGCCGGAGAGCCCGGCCACGTCATTTCTCTGCTCGGAGACGGTGCTCTGACCGGCGGTCTGGCCTATGAAGGGCTAAACAACGCTGGGCGCTTCAAGAAGAATTTTATTGTCATTCTAAATGACAATAAAATGTCTATTTCACGCAATGTCGGTTCCATTGCCCGCTATTTGGCACATATTCGCACAAAGCCCGGTTATTTCAAGGCAAAGGGTAATGTTGAAACCGCGCTGAACCGGCTTCCTCACGTAGGAAAGCCGCTCCACCATTTTCTTTCGAAATCAAAGGCTGCTTTAAAGCAGATATTATATAACAGCACCATTTTTGAAGATATGGGCTTTTATTATTACGGGCCGTTTGACGGTCATGATTTGGGAAAACTGATTGATGTTCTGGAAAATGTCAAAAATATCAATCATCCGGTTTTGCTCCATGTAATTACCCGCAAAGGAAAGGGTTATCCGTATGCGGAACAGAATCCGGGAGCTTTTCACGGAATAGCCAGCTTCGATATTAAGACGGGAAAAGCTGCCCCCGCCGGTGAGAATTTTTCCAGTGTTTTCGGCAGCCATCTTTGTGCGCTGGCAAACAAGGATGAAAAAATCTGCGCGATTACCGCAGCGATGCAGATGGGAACCGGTCTGACAGGGTTTGCAAAGCAGTTTCCCGGCCGCTTCTTCGATGTGGGGATTGCGGAAGAGCACGCGGTCACCTTTGCCGGCGGTCTTGCCGCGGGCGGCATGCTTCCCGTATGCGCGATTTACTCCACGTTTTTACAGCGCGGTTACGATCAGATTATTCATGACGCGGCCATCCAGCGTGTAAAAGTGACGTTGGCCATTGACCGGGCGGGCGTTGTCGGCGACGACGGCGAAACGCATCAGGGTATCTTTGACGTGGCTTTTTTGAGTACCGTCCCTGGTATTACCGTTTATTCTCCGGCTTTCTATGACGAGCTTTATTTTTCGTTCCAGCAGGCGCTTTACCAGTGCGAAGGCGTTTCTGCCGTGCGCTATCCGCGCGGAAAACCGATGTTTAAGCCCTTTGACTTTGAAAGCACCGGAAAAGCGTACGACACTTACGGACAGGATGGGGCAGAGTTGGCGATCGTGACTTACGGCCGTTTATTTTCTCTGGCCTGCAAGGCCATCACCTCGCTGAAAGAGTCCGGGATCTCTGCGAGAATTATCAAGCTGAACCGGATTACTCCGGTGGACAGGGATGCGGTAGCGGAAGCTGCGGCCGCGAAACAAGTCTTTTTCTTTGAAGAAGGAATCCAGCAGGGAGGAATCGGGGAGCATTTCAGCTATCTGCTGTCCCAGAGCGGGTACCGCGGTGAGTTCTTCTTACGCGCGATCACCAACTTTGTTCCCCATGCGACCATGCTGCAGTCGCTCAGCGCCCTTGGCCTGGACGACAAGGGAATGGTAAATATGATATTGACGGAGTACAAAAAGTGATAGAGAAAAAAAGACTGGACTGTCTGCTGTTTGACCAGGGCCTTGCCGAAAGCAGGGAAAAGGCCAAGGCGATGATTATGATGGGCAACGTCTATATCGACCATCAGAAGTCCGACAAGCCCGGGACCATGCTTCCGGTCGGTACGAAAATAGAAATTCGAGGGGAAACCATGCCCTATGTGAGCCGCGGCGGCTGGAAGCTGGAAAAAGCCATGGCGGCTTTTCCGATTGAGCTGAAAGAGAAAATCACGATGGATATCGGTGCTTCTACCGGCGGCTTTACGGACTGTATGCTGCAGAACGGCGCGAAAAAGGTCTACTCCATCGACGTTGGCTACGGGCAGCTCGCGTGGAAGCTGCGCACCGACCCAAGGGTCGTGAATCTGGAGCGCACCAATGTTCGTTACCTTACACGGGAGCAGGTGCCGGACGACATTGATTTTTTCAGCGTAGATGTCTCTTTTATTTCCCTTTGCCTGGTTCTTCCCGTCGCTAGGGAGTTCATGGCGGAAAACGCACAGGCTGTCTGCCTGATTAAGCCCCAGTTTGAAGCGGGACGGGGGAAAGTAGGCAAAAAAGGCGTGGTACGCGATCAGGCGGTTCACCGGGAAGTGATTGAAAAAATCGTCGGCTTTGTGCTGGAACACGGATTTTCCGTTCTGGGCCTGACTTATTCCCCGGTAAAAGGGCCGGAGGGAAATATTGAGTATCTGGTTTACCTTCAAAAATCGGAGAAACCGGAAAGTGTTCCGCTGAATATAGAAGCATTGGTGGAAGAATCGCATCATGAATTAAACGGTGGTGAATAATTTGAAAATAGCGATTATGCCGAATTTAAGCAAGCACAATGCACAGCTTCATACCACGCGGGTGGCGGAAACGCTGCAGAAATTCGGCGCGGAGGTATGCATGCGATTAAATCTGAAAAGCTGTTTTCCAAATTCACACATTGTCTTTTATGATGATTTTGATAAAATGATGTCCGACTGCGACGCGGTCATCGCCGTTGGCGGCGACGGAACCATTATTCACTCTTCCCGGCATGCCGCCGTAGCAGAAAAGCCGATTTTGGGCATCAATGTGGGGCGGCTCGGTTTTGTTGCCGGACTGGAAACGGACGAACTTGACAAGCTGAAAAAGCTGATCGACGGGGACTATACCATCGAAAACCGTATGATGCTGGAAATCCGGCTGGTCAATCAGGAAAAAGAAGAAATCCATTTGGCGCTGAATGACGCGGTGATCGCCCGCGGAGCGCTTTCCCGGATCCTGGATATCTCTGTTCACTTCAATGACAAAAATGTCTGCGAATACAGGGCGGACGGCCTGATTATTTCCACTCCCACCGGCTCGACCGCATATTCCCTTTCCGCCGGAGGCCCTGTGATCGACCCGAGCATCAACTGTATTCTGCTTTCGCCGATCTGTCCGCATTCCCTGCTGACAAGGCCGGTTATTTTCGGGCCGGACGCCAAGCTGAGCGTAACGGCGTGTTCCCACTATAAAAGCGAGATTATTTTGTCCGTGGACGGAGATACTTTTATTCAGATTGCCGATAATCAGAAAATTGATTTTTGCCGTTCAGAGCGTATGGTGAGAATTATTAAATTAAAAGACGATAATTTTTATGAGGTAGTGAACGAAAAATTAGCCGAGAGGAGAAATTGAATTGAAAACACGACGACACGCAAAAATCCTTGAATTGATTAACGAATACGCGATTGATACTCAGGAAGAACTGCTGCGCCGCCTGCGCGAAGACGGTTTTGAAGTAACCCAGGCCACCGTTTCCCGCGATATCAAAGAGCTCAGGCTGATCAAGACTTTGTCCCACGACGGAAAATACAGATACTCCACCGGCAGAAGCGGCACGGCCGATTACTCCTCTAAATTTTATTCCCTCCTCTCCGATTCCGCGGTGCAGATTGACTACGCGTGCAATCTGGTGGTAATCAAATGCCACGCGGGCATGGCGCAGGCTGTTTGCGCGGCAATGGACACCATGCACTGGCAGGGTGCCGTCGGCACTCTGGCCGGGGACGATACTATTTTTATTGCGATGAGGGACGAAGACCATGCACAGCAGCTGGTTGCTGAACTTAAAAAAATGGTTGGGTGATTGCAATGCTTTCTCAGCTTTACATCGAAAATATTGCTGTGATTGAAAAGACCGGGATTGATTTTCACCCCGGCCTGAACGTTCTGACCGGGGAAACCGGAGCCGGAAAATCCATTGTTATTGATTCCATCAACGCGATTTTGGGGGAAAGAACCTCGCGCGAGCTTGTGCGGACCGGGGCGCGTTCCGCTTTTGTCACCGCCGTTTTTTCCGACCTGGGGGAACAGGCCGTCCATAAGCTGGCGGAATTCGGCTATGCGCCGGAAGAAGATGGTTCCGTCATGATTCAGCGCGAAATCCATACCGACGGCAAAGCCGTGTGCCGCATCAACGGACGTCCGGCAACCGTATCCGTTTTGAAAGAGATCGGAGTCATGCTGATCAGCATTCACGGCCAGCACGAGAGCTATGACCTGCTGTCGCCCGATTTACATATCCGGTACATCGACCGCATGGGCGTGCCAGAGGCACTGCTTTCGGAGTATCGCGCCGCTTTCAGCAATATGCAGCATATGAAAAGCGCACTGGATGCCTTTGATATGGACGAGGCACAGAAAGCAAGACAGATTGATCTGCTGACTTATCAGATCAATGAACTGGAGACCGCCGGTCTGCGGGCCGGCGAGCAGGAAGAACTGAATAAAATCCGCACCCGCTATTTAAACAGCGAAAAAATCGCCTCGGCAATTCATACGGTGCAATCGGCCCTGAACGGGGAAGAAAGCTTTGACGGCGCTTTGTCCGCCGTCGCTTCCGCTTCGGACGCTCTGTCCGAAACGGAAAAATACCTGCCGGAAATCCATGAGCTTTCCGAAAGAATCAAAAATATCCGCTACGATCTGGAGGACTGCGGCGAGGAACTCCGCGGTTTCTCTTCGGAGCTGGAATATGATCCCGCGGACCTTGAGAGGATAGAGGACCGGCTGGACGTCCTTTATCGCCTTGGTCGGAAATACGGCGGCTCCGTGGAAAATATGATCGATTTTCTCGAAAAATCGAAGGCCCAGCTGGAGGATATCCAGCTTTCGGATGAAAAAATCCTGCAGATGACAAAGGAATATCAAAAGGCAAAGGCAGAGGCGGAGAGACTTGCGAAAAAGATTTCCGCCTGCCGCAAAGAGGCGGCACGGGCCTTTACGAAAAGGGTAAAGGAAGAGCTCCGCTTTCTGGATATGCCAAGCATCGATTTTCAGGTACAGCAGGAGGGATGCCCGCTGAATCCGCTCGGCTGCGACAAGCTTCAGTTCCTGATTTCGGTGAACGCGGGCGAGCCGGCCAAGCCGATTGCAAAAATCGCCTCCGGCGGCGAGCTTTCCCGTATTATGCTTTCCATTAAAACAGTACTTGCCGGGAAAGATGACATTGACACGCTGATTTTCGACGAGGTCGACACCGGCATCAGCGGAAGTGCGGCGCAGAAGGTCGGCTTAAAGCTGCATGAGGTCGCGGGCCACCGTCAGGTGATCTGCGTAACGCATCTGGCGCAGATAGCCGCTTTGGCCGACACGCAGTTCTTAATCAAAAAGCAGGTCCGAGAGAACAAAACCTTCACCGACGTGACCGAGCTGGATTACGAGGGAAGGAAGCAGGAACTGGCAAGAATTATGGGCGGAGCGCAGATCACGCCGCTGCTGCTGGAAAATGCGGCGGAAATGCTCAGGCTTGCCAAAAAGCACGGATCGTCTTGACAATGCGGAGGGAATTAGGTATAATGCAGTATAATGACATTGATGGGAAGAAGTAAGTCAAAAAACCGGCAAAGAGAGCCTGCGGCTGGTGTAAGCAGGCGCGTGATTTGGCTGAAATACATCCCGGAGTCGCCAGATTGAACGGTTCCTATTAGATTTGGCCGTGAAAGCGCACGTTACAGCGCGTGGGTATTTTTTGTACCCGTAAGGCCGTATCCGCGAGGTTACGGTGAACTGAGGTGGTACCGCGGTTATTTCCGCCCTCTGCAAATAAGCAGGGGGCGTTTTTTATCCCCCTGAAATGGAGGATTTTTTATGGGAGTTTTCGAAGAACTCAAAGCAAGGGGCTTGATTGCCCAGATGACGGACGAGGAGAAGATTCAGGATCTTCTCAACAATCATAAAACCACATTCTATATCGGGTTTGATCCGACAGCCGACAGCCTGCACGTAGGCCATTTTGTGCAGATTATGGTCATGGCGCACATGCAAAGAGCCGGCCATACGCCAATTGCGCTGTTCGGCGGCGGAACGGGCATGGTCGGCGATCCTTCCGGAAAATCCGATATGCGCAAAATGCTGACCAAAGAGGAAATCGACCACAATATTGCCTGCTTCCAAAAGCAGATGTCCCGTCTGGTTGATTTTTCGGAAGGCAAGGCGATTATGGCCAACAACGGCGACTGGCTTCTGAATCTGAATTATATTGAGTTTTTGCGCGATGTCGGCGTGCATTTTTCCGTCAACCGCATGCTTGCCGCTGAATGCTATAAGCAGCGTCTGGAAAAGGGTCTCTCTTTCTTTGAGCTGAATTATATGATCATGCAGAGCTATGACTTTCTGGAACTGAACCACCGCTATAACTGTCAGCTGGAGCTTGGCGGCGACGACCAGTGGAGCAATATTATCGGCGGCGTCGAGTTGCTTCGCCGCAAAGAGGGTAAGGAAGCCTACGGTATGACGTTTACCCTGCTGACCACCAGCGAGGGCAAAAAGATGGGCAAAACCGAAAAGGGCGCTGTCTGGCTGGACCCCGAAAAGACCACGCCGTTTGACTTCTACCAGTACTGGCGCAATATCGGCGACGCCGACGTTATCAAATGCCTGAAAATCCTTACGTTCCTTCCGCTGCCGGAAATCAATGAGCTTGCGAAGCTGGAAGGCGGGGAACTCAACAAGGCCAAGGAAGTCCTTGCGTTTGAGGTCACTAAGCTGATTCACGGCGAGCAGGAAGCGTTAAAGGCGCAGGAAGGAGCACGCGCGCTGTTCGGCAGCGGCGAGGACACGGATAACATGCCTTCCACGGACATTACCGCGACAAATTTTGCCGATGGGGAAATCGGCGTGCTTGATCTGCTGGTCCTGACAAAGCTGGCGCCTTCCAAAGGAGAGGGAAGACGTCTGATCGATCAGGGCGGTATTTCAGTCGATAACGAGAAGATACTTTCCAGCGCGGAGAAACTTTCCCTAAACCATTTCGAGAAAAAATATGTGGTAATTAAAAAGGGGAAAAAGGTGTTCCACAAAGTCAATCTGGTTGATTAACGCAAAAATCGCTCAGCCCGCCGCCGAAATTTCGGCGGCGGGCTGTTTTGATTGATTTTCATCCGGTAATTCCTTATAATAGGTACATTGACAAATGTTGGAGGATTCATCCAGATGAAAAAAAACGGCCCTTTTCTGTTCGCACCTGCTTCGGTGATGATGATTATGCTTTCGGTATTTTTGGTAAGCAGGATGTTTCCTTTTGGATATAACACTCTTTCGTGGTGTGACATGAACCAGCAGGTTATCCCTTTTCTAATGGACTTTAAAGATATCCTGTCCGGAAAAGCAAACATGTTTCTGAATTTGCAGAACGCCGGGGGGATGAGCTTCTGGGGCGTATTCCTGTTTTTTATCAGCAGTCCGTTCAGCTTTCTGGTTGCCTTTGTCGCTAAGGCGGATCTCTATCTTTTCATGAATATTCTGGTCCTGCTGAAAATGATGGTATGCGCGTTTACGGCAAGCGTCTTTTTTCGTTTTCAATTCAAAAAGCTCGGTGTGCTGCAAAACACCGCGATTTCCGTGATGTATGCCTTCTGCGGCTACACCATGTTTTACTACCAGAACCACGTATGGCTGGACGTCATGTATCTTTTCCCGATTCTTCTGATCGGCCTGATAAAGCTGGCCGACGAAGGAAAAATCCTGTGGTATGTCCTGTCTTTTTCAGCGATACTGACAGTGAATTTCTATCTGAGCTATATGGTATCCATTTTTCTGGTGCTGGCATCCGGAGTCTATGTTTGCTTCTTCGCGAAAAAGGGGACACGCCGGAAAAGCATTTTGCTTCTGGGAGTTTCCACCCTGATTACCGCTTTGATTACCGCCGTGGTCTGGCTACCTTCCCTGATGCAGTATATGGCTTCCGCCAGAACCAGCGACCTGTTTACGAGCTTAAAAGTGGGCGGGCTGATTTCCAGGTTGGACACGACGTTTACCGTGATTCTGTGCTCGGGCGCGATTTTTGCCGCGCTGATTGTCTATTTGTTTTTTGCGAAAAGGCTTCCGCCGAGTACGAACCTTGTATTTTTCCTGTTTGTTCTGACTGTAATACCGGTTTTCATAGAACCGATCAACAAAATGTGGCAGACGGGAAATTATCAGGCTTTTCCGGTCCGCTACGGATATATTACTGTTTTTTTCGGCCTGATTCTGCTTGCCGCCGTGTTATCGGAAATCAATCAGGAAAACCGCCTTGCGTCAAGCAGTTCGCTTGCCGTATTCGGCGGGATGCTGGCGGTCAGTGCCGTATTCCTTGCGGAATGCCTGATTCTTTATAAGGAATATGATGTCGTCAGGATTTACACGGAAACCCTGTGGGGAAACAGCGCCAGCTTCCGGCTTTTGCTCCTGTTCTCTCTGGTCGCGGGACTCGCATATCTCGTCCTTCTGCTGCTCTACCAGTTCAGGCTGCTGGGTAAAACCGCATTTTCCGTTCTGCTGTGCGTCATGGTCGTACTGGAATGTGTATTTAATTCCGGCGTTTACGTGGCCTCCGCCGCCAACAACGGAAAAACCGAGGCAGCCGTCATCGATCTGAGCGGCCGGATCGAGGATGACTCCCTTTACCGCGTAAAATCCGAAGAAAAATACTTCGATGTAAACCTGATGGGCAGTCTGGGGTATCATACGCTGAGCCATTATACGTCGCTGACGGGCGAAAACTTTATGTATACCATGAAGAAGCTTGGCTATTCGTCCTACTGGATGGAAGTCAATTCGAACGGCGGCACCAAACTAACTGACGCCATCATGGGGAACCAGTACACAATTCTCCGCAGGGGAACTTCCTTCAGCAAGGAACAGAAGGTTTATCAGAATGAGAAATATGAGATCAGGAAAAAAGAAGATACCCTTCCCGTCGGGTTTGTTGTTCATTCCGATGCCGTTCAGAAATTAAGCACTCTGCCGGACACGACCCGTCTCAACATTCAGCAGTTTGTCTTTGAATCCCTCTTTCACACACAGGACAAGCTGTTTACTTATTATGAGCCGACCCTTTTGAATAATATCGCCTATACTTCCGGCGAAAGATATTCTCTTACTTTTCCGGACAACAGCGCAGAAGGGTCAGTGGTTTACCGGATTCCGGTTCAGGGAACGGAAACGCTTTATTTCGACTGCTTTGACAGGCTGTCAAACAGCCTGATCGAGCATATCAACTCAAGCTTCAATATTCTGGTAAATGGGATGACCGTACAGGACGATTATCCGAATCAAAGCAATAACGGACTCCTGAATCTAGGTACCTTCCGCGATCAAACGGTGGAAGTGGAAGTTCAGGCTTTAAAAGAAGTCGACGTGAAATCCTTTGGGATCGCCGGACTTAAGGACGATGTTTTAAAGAAAGCGGTCAGCGGTACTGCCGCCGCACAGCTAAAGCAGTCCGGGAACCGGATTACCGGCACCGCTGACGCAGCGGACGACCAGTCCTACCTCTTCCTTCCGATTACGGACGGCAGGGGATATACCGCGACTGTAAACGGGAAAAAGACCGATATCAACTGCGTGCTGGATTCCATGATGGCGATCAAGCTGGACAAAGGGAAAAACGAAATCTCTGTTTCTTATATCCCGCCCGGCTTTTCCTTGGGAAGCTGTTTATCTGCCTTGGGAATCGCTGGTCTGATTCTTTTCCTGATATTTCTGAGAAAAGGACTCTACCGTAAAATTCGGTTTCTGGAACTGCCGGCGGTTGTTTTCTTTACGCTTTTGTTCATCAGCGTTTTTATCGCGGTCTATATTTTTCCCGTAGTCATCTATTACTGGAGATAAAAAAATCCCTTCCGCTGTCGGCAGATCATACTGCCTGACGGAAGGGATCGTTATTTTATAGAAAGCAGGCTTTCATTTCTCCAGACACTTTTCGATTTCGTTCAGCGTCTGGTCAAAATCCGCCGCCGTAACCAGCAGGGAGATGTCGACCTCGGAGGTGGTGATAATCCGTATGTCCGTTTCGCTCTTTGCCGCCGCCGCAAAAACCCTTGCCGCTACGCCGGGAGTGTCCTTCATTCCCTGATCATACACGGAAATTTTGCAGTTTCCGCTGCTGACAATGGTTTTGATATTGGAATTGTCATGAAGATCGGATGTAAAGGTCAGAATTTTATCCAGATCATTGTCGGAAATCGTAAAGGAAATGGAAGTGAAAGCACCGTGCGCCGGCGCAAGCGAAATCATATCCACATTGACTCCGAACCCCGAAATTTTCTGAAAAACATCGGCGGTAAAGGTCAGTTCGGAGGGACAGTTCTGCAGCGTGATCAGGGTAATTTCATTTGAAGTGGTGATCATTGGTTCCGTACTCATCATGCTACCTCCTATTTTAATAAATCAGACATGTTATAAAGTCCTGCGGGCATCGCTGCCAGATAAACAGCAGCGTTGACCGCCCCGACGGCAAAAACCTCTTTTGATTGGGCGGAGTGGGCGAGCGTGATCACCTCATGATGTCCGGCAAAAATCACTTCATGTTCGCCGACAATGGTTCCCCCGCGAACGGAATGAATCCCTATTTCGGTAGCTTCGCGCTTTTTCCTCTGGGAATGCCGGTCGTAAATATAGTGCGCATTCTCATTCATGACCGATGAAATGCCGTCGGCCAGCATGAGGGCGGTACCGCTCGGCGCGTCGACTTTCTGATTATGGTGCTTCTCTATAATTTCAACATCAAAACCGCTTCCTAGCACTTTTGCCGCCCTTTTGGACAATTCGATCAGCAGGTTGATCCCAAGCGACATATTTCCCGAATAAAATACGGGAACAGATTCAGAAACACGGGTAAGCGCTTCCACCTGCGCTTTGTTATAACCGGTGGTACACAGAACAAGCGGCGTTTTATGAATCTGCGCATACTGGAGCAGAGAAGCGAAAAGAGCGGGGTTGGAAAAATCGACGATAACGTCGGCGTCGACATTGATATCCGCCGGTTTCGCAAAAACCGGATAATCCTCTTTCATTTCCGTATTTATATCGATTCCACCCACAACTTTGCAGTCGTCCCGTAGCGCAGCGCAGGCAGAAACCTCACGGCCCATCTTGCCGTTGCATCCGCAGATAATCATCCTTGTCATTTTTACGTTCCCTCCGGAAAGATCAATTTATTTTAACAAATTATATTTTTTAAGAATCATTGCAAGCTTTACTTCCGCTTCTTCACTCATCGCCGTTAATGGCAGGCGGCAGCTGCCACTGTTGAATCCGAGCATTTTCATGGCCGTCTTTACCGGAATCGGGTTCACATCCATGAACAGTGCGTCCATCAGCTCAAGGTACTTCAAAAAGGCCGCACGGCTGGCGGCAAGGTTGCCGTCAAAGAAATCCGCGCAGATTTGGTGCATTTCTTTCGGCATGATGTTCGCAAATACGGAAATGATGCCTTTTCCGCCTAAAGAAAGAATGGGCAGCGTCTGGTTGTCTTCACCGGAGTATATATTCAGCTCGTCGCCGCAAAGGGCAATGGTTTTCGCCAGAGCGGAAATATCCCCGTTTGCCTCTTTTGCAGCATTGATATTCGGGTGTTTGGAAAGCTCCCGATACGTTTCCGGTTTAATGTTGCAGCCCGTTCTGGACGGTACGTTGTAGACGATGATCGGAAGCTTCACACGGTCGGCCACATAGTGATAATGCTTTACCAGACCCGCCTGAGAGGTTTTATTGTAATAGGGCGTAACCATTAAAAGAGCATCCGCGCCAAGCTCTTGAGCGGTCAGAGACAGTTCTGTCGCATAGCGGGTGTCGTTGCTGCCGGAGCCCGCGATGACCGGAATCCGTTTATTCGTTTTTTTGATGATATATTTGATAACCTTGCAATGCTCTTCGTGGTCTAATGTAGCCGATTCCCCTGTTGTACCGCAGGCAATAATGGAATCCGTTCCGTTGGCGATATGAAATTCGACGAGATCGCCCAATACGTCGTAATTTACGGAACCGTCCTCGTTCATCGGCGTGATGATTGCGACCCCGGAACCGCTGAAAATAAGCTTTTTCATGACACTTTACCTCCAAATTCGCAAATTCTTCAATCGATATAACCTTTTGCGCAAAGAAGCTCCGCCATCAAAACAGCTCCGCCTGCGGCTCCGCGCAGAGTGTTGTGGGACAGACAGACAAATTTTACATCGTACTGCGTATCCGGGCGCAAGCGTCCGACGGAAACGGCCATGCCGTTCTCCAAATTACGGTCAAGCCTTGACTGCGGACGGTCGTCCTCGCGGAAATAATGTAAAAACTGTTTTGGTGCACTTGGAAGCCGGAGCTCCTGAGGAACACCCTTAAAGGTTTCCCATCTTGCAATAATCTCTTCCAGTTCAACCTTTTTTTCATAGGAAAGAAAAACCGCGGCGGTATGCCCGTCGGAAACGGGAACACGGAGACACTGGGAAGTAATGGACGGGGAAGTGGCGTTGACGATTGCGCCGTTTTCGACATGCCCCCAGATTTTCAGCGGTTCATTTTCGGATTTTCCTTCTTCGCCGCCGATAAAGGGAATCACGTTATCGACGCTTTCCGGCCACGTCTGAAAGGTTTTTCCCGCGCCGGAAATGGCCTGATAGGTGCAGGCGAGGACTTTCGTTACGTTCAGATCCATCAGAGGATGGATAGCCGGAACGTAGCTCTGCAGAGAGCAGTTCGATTTCACGGCGATAAATCCACGCTTTGTGCCGAGACGTTTGCGCTGCGCGTCAATGACCACGGCATGGTCTGCGTTGATTTCCGGAATGATCATCGGTACGTCGGCCACCATGCGGTTTGCGCTGTTGTTGGACATCACCGGGCATTCCGCTTTGGCATAGGCTTCTTCCAGCGCTTTGATTTCCTCTTTTTTCATGTTGACTGCGCAGAATACGAAATCAACGAGGGAAGTGATTTTTTTAATATCCTGCTCCGCGTTGAAAACGACCATATTTTCCATTGATTTCGGCATCGGTGTTGTCATCAGCCAGTGGTCCCCGACAGCCTCTTTATATGTTTTTCCGGCGGAACGCGTGCTCGCTGCGAGCGCGGTAACCGTAAACCACGGGTGATTCTCGATCAGCGTAGCAAATCTTTGACCAACCATGCCGGTTGCGCCGATAATTCCTACATGATACTTTTTCATTGGTAGCCCTCCTGTAATATATATGTTTAAAGAATAAAAAAATATATACATAAGAAAAAAACCGGTTGAAAACCGGTCATCAGGCAAATATAATAGATACTGTTCGACATTGATAGGGCCCGGCATCTGCCGAACCAAATGTTAGCCGATAGCGCTCCATCATATCAACATGATGACAGTTGTTCTGCTGTTCACAAAAACAACCAGGCGGTTTCCTGCCCCGAAACCCCCTTCGGCGAGTTTACCTTTCACGGACGATACACGGCTTTGGCAGCCTGAAATCCGTTACTTTTTAAAATCGCACCTCTATCTTTGAATTATAATAACATGGGTTGCTATTACTTGTCAATTTATTTATAATAAAGAATCGGTAGTATAATATGTGGGAGATATGAAAATGACGTTGGATTTAAAAAATTTGCAGACAAAAGATTTTTTCTATGATTTGCCGCAGGAACTGATTGCGCAGACCCCGCTTGAACCGCGCGATTCCTCCAGGCTTTTGACACTGAACAAGGAAACCGGCGAGATTGCCCATAAACACTTTTTCAATATCATTGACTGCTTAAATCCCGGTGACTGTCTTGTCCTAAACGATTCACGCGTTCTGCCGGCCCGGCTTTACGGAATCAAGGAAGAGACGGGGGCCCGCGTGGAGTTTCTGCTTTTGAACCACCGGGAAGGGGATGTATGGGAAGTCCTCTGCGGTCCCGGCAAGCGCGCGAAGCCCGGTTCCCGTTTCGTTTTCGGAGACGGTCTTCTCAGGGCGGAAGTACTGGAAATCATCGACGAAGGCAACCGTCTGGCGCGTTTTACCTACGAGGGGAATTTCTATGAAATTCTGGATCAGATCGGGGAAATGCCGCTGCCGCATTACATTACGGAGCATCTGAACGACAAAGAGCGTTATCAGACCGTGTATTCCAAAGAAGTCGGTTCCGCGGCGGCGCCGACCGCAGGGCTGCATTTTACGCCGGAGCTTTTGGAAAGAGTGAAGGCCAAGGGCGTGAAAGTGGTCTTTGTCACGCTGCACGTTGGGCTGGGCACGTTCCGCCCGGTTACGGCGAAAAAGGTACTGGATCATAAAATGCATTCGGAGCATTACTATCTCCCCAAGGAAACGGCGGATGCCATCAATGAAACAAAACGGAATGGCGGCCGCGTCATTGCTGTGGGGACGACCAGCTGCCGCACGCTGGAGTCCGTCGGGACCGCAGAGGGCTGTATCAAGGAAAGCGCCGGATGGACGGATATTTTTATTTATCCCGGCTACCGGTTCAAAGTGCTCGACGGCCTGATCACCAATTTTCACTTACCGGAGAGCACACTCATCATGCTGGTTTCCGCCCTTGCGGGTTACGAGAATATTATGAACGCGTACCGGGTCGCCGTTCAGGAAAAATACCGCTTTTTCAGCTTCGGCGACGCAATGCTGATCATTTAACCGGATTGAAACAAAGCATATGCATCTGTCTCTTATACACATCTGACGCTGCCGACGAATTAGACGGTGTA
>UREO01000025.1 GCA_900546895.1 uncultured Oscillospiraceae bacterium | reverse complement strand
TTTTTACTCTTTTTTTCAAAGCTCTATTCTTTACCCCAACATTTATTATAGAGCCAATGGATTTTCAAAGTCCGCTTAAGGCGCATTTTTATGCATTATTTTGAAGGAGTACCACAGCTTTTTTGTCACTCTTCTGTTTTATTGTCCAACACTTAAGTTTTTCCGACCTCACACAGCATTCGCGTACCCTGAAAAGGTAGAAAAGATGCTGTGGCAGTCCTCATATTATCTCCAGAGTCTGCTGCGCAACTATGCCGTCCGCGATCCCGAACGCTTTCAGCACCGGCGTATCCTTCGCCAATGAAAGAATCAGGTAGCTGGCCTTTGAATCATAGGCCAGCCGGATATCTTCCCCGGACGGCCGTGAGGGAGTGGAAGGATGGGAATGAAAGTTTCCGAGCGGCGAAAGGCCCAGCGCGCGCATATCCCGGACGGCTGCAAGCTGTTCCCCGGGGTCAATGGAAAAATGCTCCGGACTTTGGTCGGGATTTGATAAAAGGTACACCTTTTCCACGGTTTTAAGACCGCCCTCTGCCGTTCCCGCAATCAACCCGCAGGATTCATTGGGCAAGCCCGCTTTTGCGTGGGCGACAATAGCGTCATAATCCACCTGTTTGAGTCTGACAATCATTTTAAATCACACACCGCCTGTTCGTAATCAAACGGCTTCAAAATGGTGGGATGCTCCCCGCAGACGGCGCAATCCTTCGCCGGCGGCAGCTTGATTTTGCGAAACTCCATTTTGAGGGCGTCATAAGTCAGCAGGTACCCGGTCAGGAGTTCCCCCCTGCCGATGATGTATTTGACCGTTTCCATGGCCTGCAGGGAGCCGATCACGCCCCCCATTGCCCCGATGACCCCGGCCTGCCTGCAGGTGGGTACCGCGTCCGGCGGGGGCGGCTCTTTGAAAACGCAGCGATAGCACGGGCCCTGACCCGGTACATAAGTCATGAGCTGGCCCCGGAAGCGGATGATCCCCGCATGGGAAAAAGGTTTTTTTGCCAACACGCAGGCGTCGTTGATCAGGAATTTCGCGGGGAAATTGTCGGTGCCGTCGATGATAAAATCATAGTCCGCAATCAGCTTCATAATGTTATCCGCCGACACAAAGGTACGGTAGGTATTGACCGTAATGTCCGGGTTGATGGCCTCCATGGTCTCTCTGGCCGACTGCACCTTTGCCTTGCCTAAGTCCGGGGTGGTATGGATGACCTGCCGTTGAAGGTTGGACAAGTCCACCTTGTCGGCGTCGGCAATGCCGATGGTCCCCACTCCGGCGGCGGCCAGGTAGAGAGCGGCGGGCGCGCCCAGGCCCCCCGCCCCAATAATCAGCACCTTGGCGTTCAACAGCTTTTTCTGCCCCTTTACGCCCACTTCGGACAGGATAATATGGCGGGAGTAGCGTTCCAGCTGGTCATTGGTAAAAGCCATCAGAGTTGCCCTCCTCCCATGAAGTACAGAAATTCCACGATATCGCCGTCCCGCAGAACGGTTTCGGAAAAGGTATCTCTCTGTATAAATTCATCGTTAACCGATACGGTAACATACTCCGGCGTTTCCACCTGCTCCCGTTCGATCAGCTGTGCTACAGTCAAGCCCCCGGCGTATTCTTTTTGAACTCCGGCCACGGTAAGTTTCATTTTGACTCCTCCAAAATTCAATTGATCGTTTCACCTTTTTTCCCTGCCTGTAACCCCAGCTTGCGGAGCTGTTCCGCGTATCTGTCCGGGGCTTTGCAGATCACCTGACCGGCGCTTAATCGGCCGTTTTCCGGACAATGAGGTTATAGGTGCCGTCGCCGTTGTCGGTGAGCTTCAAAATCTGATGCCCTTCCTCTTTGACACTGCGGGGGACGTTTTGCACCGGTTCGCCGTCATTCATGCGGATCGAGAGAATCTGTCCTTCCTCCAGTTCCTCCAATGCGACCTTTGCCTTGACAAAGGTCACCGGGCAGACCACATCCGTGATATCCACTGTTTCATTAATGAGGTATTCACCCACGATACGCCGCCTCCATTTCTTCCTGGAATACGTCCCAGCCAGCACGGTCGATGGCCACCCGGAAACGTTCGCTGGGCTTGGCGTGCTGATCAAAAAACGTCAGGGCCGCGTCAGCCACCCGGAACAGCGTCTCCTTGTCATGGATAATGGGTAAAAACTGCTCTCCCTTGGCAATCAGGTTCCCGAAGGTGCCGCCGAAAGAAAGAAGATACCCCGGCTTGCCCTTCCACGCGTCAAAGGGACAGGATTTGACGCACCGGCCGCAATGGCTGCATTTGCTCGCGTCCAGCAAAATCTCGCTGTCGGTTTGGGTGATGGCCCCTTCCCGACAGGCTTTCGAGCACACACCGCAGAGGGTGCAGGCATCCGGAAGCCACTCGACCGCATAGCCGCCCTTAATGCCCAAATCGTTTTCCTCTGCCTTGAGGCAGTTGTTCATACAGCCGGTAATCCCGAATTTGAACTTGTGGGGCAGCGCCCGGCCAAAATAGCGGTCGGAGATTTCCACCGCCAGCGAGTAGGTATCGATGCAGCCGGAGGAGCAGATTTTGCTGCCCTGACAAGCTGTGACCGTGCGCACGCGGGGCCCGCATACACCGGTGTCGACGCCTCCCGCTTTCAGTTCCGCCTTGACCGGCTCCACATCGTCCAGCTTGATGAAGGGAATCTCCACTCCCTGCCGGGAGGTAAGGTGCACGTACCCGTCGCCGTATTTTTTGCTGATCTCGGCGACAGTCAAAAGCTGGTCGGCAGTAAGGTTTCCGCCCACCACCTTCAGCCGGAGGGAAAAATTGTTTTTCTGCACCTGCCTCATAAATCCGCCGTTTTTTAGCGCTTTGTAATCAGTCGCCATTCAAAATCACCGCTTTCTTGTATTTTGGGAACCGTCCGGGAATCGGGCCGGAGGGTGAGAATCGCTCCGCCATGCCGCCGTGCAGCGGCTTTATCCTAAATCTCATAATCCTTCTCCCAAACCATCACCCTGCGGTACTTTCCAAAGTCCCGCGGCGGGTTTATTTCTAATTCGATACCATTTGCGTCCAGGAGCGGGTATCGGCGTTCACGCGGACCAAATCCGGCAAAAACGCCGCCCCGGATGTTTGCAAAGCCGGAGTCGGACGCCAGATCAAAATCGGGAGGATATGCGAAGGCCCCGCTCCGCAGGGGCAGCGCATCCCCTTTTGCATAAGTGACTGGCGAAGGGCTGTGCCGCAGAACGGTATGGACGTCCTCATGGTAATAAAAGCGGTCGAAAAGGTTGATTTTCAGCTTGTCGGAGCCGTCGCGCAGGAAAACACCGTCCCGCTTCCCGTCCCCCGCGGCCTCAATGACGCCGCAGGCGGCGGTGGCGTGGGTGATCCGGTCAATTAAAATCAGCTCGCCCAGCGTTTTGTGCAAACGGAATTCATCCAACACCGCCGGTTCGGAAAGCACGATCTCGCACCGGACGATTTCATTTTTGGTAACCGAGCTGGCGGTAAGCAGCGCGCCGCTGTTTACGTCCACCTTATGGCGGATTCCCGTAACAATGGCGGGGAGCAGCTTTGTCCCCAGCTTGATCCAGTAATCCTTTCCGGGAACCAGCTTCTGGTCATCCATCCAAAGCAGGGTGGCCGAGAAGGATTTGTCTGTTTTCAGTTCGGCGTTTCTGGCCAGCACACAGCCGCGCGAAACATCCACCTCGCGGTCCAGCTGAAGGGTGACGGGCTGGCCCAGGGCCGCGGTCTCCGCCTGTTTATCCGCGATATGAATCGACTTGACCAGCGCGGCTTCGCCGCTGGGCAGAGCGGTCAGCAGATCGCCGACCGCGACTTTTCCGGCTTCAATCTGTCCCTGAAAGCCGCGGAAGCTGTGGTCCGGACGGCAGACCCGCTGCACCGGCAGATAAAACCCGGCTTCCGGCGCGCCCCCCGAAATGTCCACCGTTTCCAGATGCTCCAAAAGGGTCTCGCCGCGATACCACGCCATTTTGCCGGAATGCTGGGTAACATTGTCGCCCTCGGTGGCCGAAACGGGGATGATAACCGCGTTTTCCAGTCCCAGCTCCGCCCGGAGCTTTCCGATCTCCCCGGAAATCTCGAGAAAGCGTTTTTCGTCATATCCGATCAGGTCCATTTTATTTACCGCGAACACAAAATACCGGATACCCATCAGGGCGCAGATCCGGGCGTGACGGCGGGTCTGTACCAGCACACCCTGAGAAGCGTCCAACAGAATCACCGCCAGGTCGGCAAAGGACGCCCCCACCGCCATATTCCGGGTATATTCCTCATGGCCGGGGGTGTCCGCCACAATGAAGCTGCGCCGGTCCGTGGTAAAGTAGCGGTAGGCCACGTCAATGGTAATTCCCTGCTCGCGCTCGGCCATCAGGCCGTCCAGCAGGAGGGAGTAGTCGATTTTCCCTCCCCGGCTGCCCACCTGACTGTCCAGGACCAGCGCCTGCTCCTGATCGGTGTACAGCAGCTTGGAATCGTAAAGGATATGCCCGATCAGGGTGGATTTTCCGTCGTCCACGCTGCCGCACGTGATAAATTTTAGAAGTCCGTTTTCCGCATTGCTCATTAGAAATACCCCTCCCGTTTGCGCCGTTCCATGCTTCCCGCCTCTTCGTTGTCAATGACCCGGCTGGTACGCTCGGAGGTCACGGCGGCGAGCGTTTCGGCAATCACCGCGTCCAGCGTGTCGGCCTCGGATTCTACCCCGCCGGTAAGGGGGTAGCAGCCCAAAGTGCGGAAGCGCACCTTTTTCATCTGCGGCTTTTCGCCCGGAAACAGGCGCATCCGGTCGTCGTCCACCATGATGATATTACCGTCCCGGTACACCACCGGGCGCTCGGCGGCAAAATATAGCGGCACGATCTCAATATTTTCGCGGCGTATGTATTGCCAGATATCTTTTTCCGTCCAGTTGGAAATAGGAAATACCCGCATGCTCTCGCCTTTATTGATCCGGGTATTGTAAAGCTTCCACATTTCGGGCCGCTGATTTTTGGGGTCCCAGGCATGATGCTCATTACGGAAAGAAAAAATCCGTTCCTTGGCACGCGACTTCTCCTCGTCGCGCCGCCCGCCGCCAAAAGCCGCCGTAAACTGATATTTGGTCAGCGCTTCCCTAAGCGCCTGCGTTTTCATGATGTCGGTATAAGCCGCGCCGTGGTCGAACGGGTTGATTCCCTGAGCGATCGCGGCTTCATTGCGGTAGACCAGCATATTGATGCCCAGTTCCTTTGCCCGCCTGTCCCGGAATTCAATCATTTCGTGAAATTTCCAGCTGGTGTCGATGTGCAGAAAGGGAAAAGGCGGTTTTTCGGGATAAAAGGCTTTCAGAGCCAGATGGAGCATGACCGACGAGTCCTTGCCAATGGAATAGAGCATGACCGGCCGCTCGCATTCCGCGGCTACCTCCCGGAAAATATAGATGGCCTCGGCCTCCAGTTTATCTAAGTGCGTCAGTGGCATGGAGTTCACTCCTAATAATTATTTGAATCGCGGCTGTTCACCGTAAGGGTCTTGGCGCTGCCGTCCGGATTCGTGACGGTCCAGTGCAGCAGGGTGTTTTCCCGCCGGACGGTAAGCCGGCCGCCTAGGCCGCCCATATCTTCTCCCAGAAACATGGTGATCGCCTGCACCGGGCATTCCTTGACGCAGGAAGCGCACCCCCAACATCTCTCGGGGCGCGGGATTACCGCTTTCCCCGTTTCGTCCAGGCGGATCAGGCTGCCGGGGCAGACTTTGCGGCACCGCCCGCAGCCGATACATTTTGCCGCGGTAATTTCAATGCTCATACGCGTCTCCCTCCCGCACAAGCGGCCTGAAAATCATGTTCAGCCGCCCGTTTTCCAGCCGGGAATTGACATAGCAGTTCCACTCGGCGCCGCTTTCCGGGTAATCGGTATTTTCGGCGAAGCTGTGCCAGCGGGTTTCCTTGCGCGCTCCCAAGTGCGCGATCACCGATTTACAGAGTGTCAGGCGCTCACGCAGCTCCAACAGGTAAACCAGCTCCTGCATCTCCGAAGCGGCCAGCAATTCGGTTTTCCGTTCCAGCTCACGGATTTTTTCAGCGGCTATGCGCAGGGATATCTCTGAAAAACGGTAATGAGCGCCGATTCCGCCCGCGTATTCGTCCATTACGGACTGCATGGCTTCTTCCAGCTTGTCGGTACCGTACGGTGCCGCGGGGCGGTTCAGAAAGCCCTCCAGCCATCGTTTTTTTTCTTCGGCATCCCTCGGATCGAGAGGGGCCGTTTGATCGTCCAGATAAGCTGCTGCCGCTCTCGCCGCGATCTCCCCTTCCACAAACGCGCCCGTAACGTATTTCTGCGGGCAGCCTCCGGCCACATCCCCCGCCGCGAACAGGCCCTTGATCGTGGTTTCGCGGCGGGTGTCCACCCAATACCCGCTGGCGGTATGCCCGCCGACGATATACGGCTCGGTGCCCTCGATCTCCACATTTTGCACGCCCGGCGTCCGGCCGCTTTCCAGCCACCGCAGGGTTTGGCCGGGGGCCATATTGAGATAGGCTTTTTGCAGCTCCTCGTCCTGCTCTTTGGTAATTCCCACGGTCCGCAGATAACAAGGGCCGCGCCCTTCCAGATTTTCCATCACCGTACCGTGTACCCGCTGGGAGGTGGTAACGCCGTATTTCTGCTCGTACACTTCGCCCAGCGCGTTGATTTGTTTCGCGCCCACTCCCTGCGCCAGCGTCCCGGTCGGAGCAATGGTGTCCTTGCAGCGCAGAGCGATGAAGCGCATTTCAAAGGTGGTCATTTCCGCCCCGGCAAGAATACCCATGGCGTAGCCCGCACCCGTGTTGAAAGGCGGATACCACATTTTATGGCGGGAAAACCCGGGGTGGTTGGGCCGGTACAGCCCCGCCGCGCCGCCGGTGGCACAAAGCACGGCTTTGGCCGAAAGCACGTAGAGCACCGGTTCGTCAACGCCGATTGCATAGGCCCCGAGAATCCGGCCGTCCCTGACGATGTATTCAAACACATTCACCCGGTTCAGCACGGTGATTCGCGGCTGAGCGGCAACGGCTGCGGCTAAAATCGGCTTGATATTCTCGCCGTTGATTTTGATATTGCGGCCGCCGCGGGCCGCATACCGTCCCTGAGCATCCTTCAGAATCGTCAGTCCCAGAGACTCCAATTTGGCAGCCGTGCGATTCAGTCCCTCGGCCATGGTCAGCAGCAGATCGCCCCGGACAATCCCCTGTGCGTCCGCACGGGCATAATCTACATAATCCTGAGGCGTTTTCCCCGGCACGATATAGGCGTTGATGGCATTTACCCCGGCAGCTAGGCAGCCGCTTCGTTCGATGTCCGCCTTTTCAGCGATCAACACACTGCCGCCGGGCGCTTCACAGAAGGTCAGCGCCGCGTAACAGCCCGCCGTACCGCCGCCGATAATCAGAAAATCCGTGGTCAGCGTTCTGATTTCCAAATCCATCTTATCACCTACTTTACATACATATTTAATATGATATTGATTATTATACGCGGAATACACCGAAAAAGCCAGCGCTGATTCCGCAAACGTTACACAAGAAAGTTGCGCGATTCAAAGCGCAAACCAGCGCAAACGTTTTCTGGTTTTCCTCTTGCAATTTTGATAGAAAACAAGTATTATATTAAACATATAATTTTAATATGTATTTATCGATAGAAAGGAGGAATCCAGTTGACTTTGAAAGAAATCGCGGCAAAAGCCGGGGTGTCTGTTTCGACCGTATCGCGAATTATCAACTCCCCGGACGACAGCTTCGCCCGCAAGGAAGTAAGGGACCGGGTCTGGTCGATCATCAGGGAAACAGGGTACACGCCCAATCAGAGCGCCCGGGAGCTGAAACAGGGAAGAACAAGGGCGCCAAAAGCGCCTGCGGGTGCGGTAGCCTGCATTTTGGGCAGAACGAAGAAAATCGACGACGATCCTTTTTTTGCACAGCTCGCAAGGGTCATCGAACAGCAGGCCATGGAGTGGGGCTATCCCGTGCGGCTCTCTTATTCCGTTTTCGATATTAAAACAACCGTGCCGGAGAAAATCGAGCTGTTCAAAGCGGATGGAGCCATTGTTCTGGGACGGTTCAGTCCCGACTATATCGGCTTTCTGGAAAAGCACTATCGGAACCTTGTCTATGTAGGCCGCAACATTATCTCCGCCGGCTGCGATCAGGTCATCTGCGACGGATACGAGGCGACACAGATTGCGATGAAGCACCTGATTTCCTGCGGTCACCGGCGGATCGGCTATATTGGCGAGATTGCAAACGAGGTCCGGTACCGGGCGTATCTTGATACGCTCCGTGAACAGGGACTGGATTGCTCCGCAGGCTTGATCAGCAACTGCCCGCAAAACGGGGCCGGAGGATATCAGGGGGCGGAGCATCTGCTCAGAACCGCCAGCCCGCTTCCCACCGCTGTTTTCTGTGCAACCGACATGGTCGCAATCGCCGCCCTGCGCCGTTTTACCGAGGCGAAAATCAAGGTCCCGGAACAGCTTTCCGTCATCAGCATGGATAATATTGAACTGTCCGGATACGTTTCCCCGATGCTGACTACCGTGGGGATGCCCATCGTGGAAATGGGAAATGTGGCGGTGCAGATTCTCATCAACAGAATCCAGAAACGGCACCGGCTGCCCGTGAAAATCTTTTTGCCAAACAGGCTGACGATCCGGGAGAGCGTTGCAAATTTAAACGCAGGAATCTGCCTATGACTCTTCCCCCGCGTACGGCAGCGCCGAAATGCGGCAGCGATTCCCAAACACCGAAAATCAGAAATACACCTTGGTACGGCTGACGACAAGCCAAATCAAGGTGCATTTTTGTAAGCTTCGTTTGTGGCGGACACTTTCAGTCAGCCGGCTCAGCGGCGCCGCCTCTCCGACCGGCAGAGCCGTGAAGAAAGGCGCCTTAAATGTAAAATGTCTGTTCGTTATTTAAGGATGCGTTTTCCACCAGCTGGACCTGCCGGTCGTTATAGAGATACAGCCGGTAAATCAAAACGCTGACCTCCTCACCTACGGTGAGCGGGTCGTCCTCCAGAGAACGGTAGGCGATCAGCTTTTCACCGCCGACCTTCACCCACAATTCCAATACATTGCCGCGAAAGAAGATGTCCTGCACCGTCCCGCGCTCCGAGGCGTGGGGATAAAGCTCCTTATCCACCTTTGTGACTTGCACAAATTCGGGCCGGAGCACGGCTGTGGCATAGCCTTCATTGGTTTCAAACCCGTGAAACCTACCGTAATCTTCCACAACGATCGATTCCCCGATGAATTTTGAAGCAAAAGGGGTGGCGGGATTCTTGTAGATGTCTACCGGCGTTCCGATCTGCTCGATTCGCCCTTTGTTGGTAATGATGATTTCATCCGCAACCTCCACCGCCTCCTCCTGGTCGTGGGTGACGAAGATGCTGGTAATGCCCACCTTGTTGATAGTCTCTCTCAGCCAAGTGCGCAGTTCCTTGCGGACCTTGGCGTCAATGGCGGCAAAAGGTTCGTCGAGCAGCAGCAGGCGGGGCGTCGGCGCCAGCGCGCGGGCAAAGGCCACCCGCTGCTTCTGCCCGCCCGAAAGCTGGTGCGGGCGGCGCTTTTCCAAGCCCTCCAGCCCAATCAGCCGGATCAGCTCCCCGACCCGTTCTTTAATATATGCTTTGTCTTTTTTCTGCACCTCAAGCCCAAAGGCAATGTTGTCGAACACCGTCATGTAGCGAAAGAGCGCATAATTCTGGAACACAAAGCCAATTCCCCGTTCGCTGGCGGGCAGATCGTTTACCCGCTGACCGTCAATGAGGATGGCCCCGCTGTCCGGCGTTTCAAGCCCGGCGATAATGCGCAGGAGAGTGGTCTTTCCGCTGCCGGAAGGACCGAGCAGCCCGATCAGTTTGCCCTGTTCAATGGAAAAGCTGACATTGTCCGCCGCCTGAAAGCCGCCGAATTTTTTATTGATATTCTGAAGCTCCACATACATATTGCTTACCTCTTCTCTCTCTTGATGCGGTGTTCTACAATGTTGCGCAGAATGAGGATGATGACCGCGATCAGGACCAAAATGGAGGAAACGGCAAAGGCGGCCGTCAGCTGGAATTCATTGAACAGAATCTCCACATGAAGCGGGAGGGTGTTGGTTTTTCCCCGCAGATGTCCGGATACCACCGATACTGCGCCGAATTCGCCCAGGCTCCGGGCGGTACAGAGAATCACGCCGTATAACAGCGCCCATTTGATATGGGGAAAAGTGACCCTGCGGAAAATGGAGAAGCCCTTGGCCCCCATCAGCGCGGCGGCCTCCTCCTCGTCATTGCCCTGAGCCTGCATCAAAGGAATCAGCTCGCGGGAAACAAAGGGGAAGGTAACAAAAATTGTGGCCAGCACAATGCCGGGCACGGCAAACACAATTTTAAGATTCATCGCTTCCAAAAGCGGATAGGCCCAGCCGATCCGCCCGAACACGAGAATGAATACCAGCCCCGCGATAACGGGAGAGATAGAAAAGGGGATATCGATCAGGGTGGTGAGCGTCTGCTTTCCCCGAAAGCGGAATTTGGTGATCGTCCAAGCCGCGAAAATGCCGAACACGGTGTTGACAACGACCGTAATCCCGGTCGTCAGCAGAGTCAGCTGCAGCGCCTTAACCGCGTACTCGTCGGTGATGGCCTTAGAAAAGGTTTCCCAGCCCTGCCGCAGGGCATAGACCAGCACAGTGGCAAGGGGCAGCACCAGCATTACGACCAGAAACGTCCCTCCCAGCAGGATGAGGGTCCCTTTGATCATTTTTTGTTTCAACCGGTTTACCCCCTTGCAATTTTATTGATTCTGGCTTGGATCAAATTGATACCGAACAGTAGGACGAAGGCGAAGACAACCATGACCAGCGCAATGGAGGTGGCTGCGGCGTAGTTGAACTGCTCCAGCTTATTCATGATAATCAGCGGCGTGATCTGCGTTTTATAGGGAATGTTCCCCGCGATAAACACCACGCTGCCATATTCCCCGATACAGCGGGCAAAAGCCAGCCCGAACCCGGTCAGGGTGGCGGGCAGTATTTCCGGGAACACCACCTTAAAAAAGATGCGGGAACGGCTGGCTCCCAACACCAAGGCCGCTTCCTCGTACTGCGGGTCCAGCTTTTCCAGCACCGGCTGGATCGAGCGTACGACAAAGGGGATGCCGATAAAAATCATGGCAATCACAATGCCGGCGGTCGTGTAAGAAATTTTGACGCCGATCCGGTCAAACAACCGGCCGATCCACCCTTTGTCGGAATACAGGGTGGTCAGCGAGATGCCCGCCACCGCGGTGGGCAGGGCGAAGGGCAGTTCGATCAGGCCGTCCAGCACCCGCCGGAACGGGAATTCATAGCGGGTCAGAATCCACGCGAGGAGAATCCCGAAAACCGCGTTGACCACGGCGGCAATGGCCGCGCAGGACAGGCTCACCCGATAGGTAGCCACTGTCTGTTTGTCGGTGATCACCCGCCAAAAATCAGCGAAGGTCGTACCCGAAAGGGTCAAAAAAACCGAACACAGGGGGATTAGCACAATCAGGCTGAGCATGGTGACGGTAATCCCCATCGAGAGCCGAAAACCCGGTATAATATTATTTTGTCGCTTTCCAGAGCGTTTTTTCAGTGGAAACATTTGCAGGCCCCCTATGATCGGTAATCGTAAATGAGACACTATTTTTTATAAATCTGGTCGAAGACCGCGCCGTCCGCAAAAAACTTCTCCGTCGCTTTTGCCCAGCCTCCGAAATCGTCGTCGATATTGACCATCTCAATATTCAGATTAAAGGTGTCGCTGAATTCCTTCAGAATGTCGGGGTTGGAGGGACGGTAGTAGTTTTTACCCTCCAGGCGCTGTGCTTCGTCCGAATAAAGATATTCCAGATACGCTTTGGAAACTTCTTCGGTACCGTGCTTTTTGGCGTTGGCATCCACTACCGCGACCGACGGCTGGGCAAGAATGCTCAGGGACGGGGTGATAATTTCAAAATCATCCGGATGCTCTTTCTGGGAAAGGAAGGCCTCGTTCTCCCAGGCCAGCAGCACGTCTCCCTGTCCGTTTTCCACAAAGGTAGTGGTGGCGCCGCGGGCGCCGGAATCCAGCACGGTCACGTTGGCGTACAGCGATTTCAAAAACTCCTGATCTTTGGCTTCGTCTCCGCCGAATTTCTTATCCGCATATGCCCAGGCTGCCAGAAAATTCCAACGCGCGCCGCCGGAGCTCTTGGGATCGGGGGTGATAACTTCCACGCCGGATTTCACAAGATCGTCCCAATCCTTCAGATTTTTGGGGTTGCCCTTGCGGACCAAAAAGACGATGGTGGAGGTGTAGGGTGCGCTGTTCTTCGGGAACTCATTCACCCAGCCGTCCTCAATCAGGCCGCCTTTGCGCAATTCATCCACATCCCCCTCAAGCGCCAGCGTAACCACGTCGGCCTCGTTGCCTTCCAGCACCGAACGGGCCTGTTTGCCGGAACCGCCGTGGGACTGGGTGATTTCCACCTTCTGCCCCTTCTCTTTCTCCCAGTATTCCTGGAAAAGCTGGTTGTACTGCTCGTAAAGCTCGCGGGTAGGGTCGTAGGAAACATTGGAGATGGCCACCGGCTTAGCGGAAGACGCGGAAGAATTTGCGGAAGAGGCCGCGGGAGAATTATTCCCGGCGCAGCCGGCCAAAGTTCCCGCAACCGTAGCCAGAGCGATTGCCAGAGCCAGTGTTTTTCTGAAAGAAAATGTATGTTTCATAGAAATATCCCCCATTTCATCGTTTTAGATTGTTTGCAAACCGGATTTGGAGGTGATTGCCGCATCACATGATCTATCCTTCCAAATCCGTGCAACATCGAAAACGAACCGGGATACGCAGGTTGCTTCTGTTCAGCATGAGTATCACCCTTACCTCTTAATACATATATAATTGATATGTATAGTATTGTTTTATAATACCCGAATGCCTCCGGTTCTGCAACGGGAAATTAAGCAATCGTTTGCGCGATGCTGCCACAAAGCCCCTGATTCCGTCTGCCCGATGCTGTTGGCCTTCCCCGTAGGAAATTGTACTTTTATGAAAGCCCTTCTCTAAGGATGGAACCCGGCGGACAACTTGATTTTGTTTCCGAAACAACCCTACAGTAATTCCATTCCAGTTTGCGAGACAAAACGCGTTCTTCCCCCCGCCTTCGGCAGGGAGGAACATAACCTTATTGCAGAATCAATTGGAAATGCTGTAAAAAGAAAGAAAGGGCCACGGCGAATTCGCCGTGGCCCGGGAGGAAAGTATTGAAAAAGGTTCTTATAAGTGATTTTGTCCGTAATACGCGTGCGCCCCATGCTTACGCAAAAAATGCTTATCAAGCAGTTCCTGCTGCATCGGTCCGTCCTGGGCCATCTCCTGGGTATGCCAGGCCATCATGGCCAATTCTTCCAGTACTACGGAATTATGCACCGCCTCAAAGCAGTCCCTGCCCCAGGTAAAAGGCCCGTGGGAATGCACCAGGACGGCGGGGATATCGGCGGGATTTTCCTTCTGAAATGTTTCCACAATCACATTGCCGGTTTCCGTTTCATAGGCACCCGCGATTTCTTCTGGGGTCATTTTTCTGGTACAGGGGATCGGCCCGTAAAAATAGTCGCCGTGCGTAGTGCCGTAGGCGGGAATGGACTGTCCCGCCTGCGCCCAGATGGTCGCCCATCGGGAGTGGGTATGGACAATTCCGCCGATCGCGGAGAAATTCCGATACAGGACGCAGTGCGTCGGCGTGTCGGAAGAGGGATTCAGGTCGCCCTCCACCTTTTCCCCGTTCAGACTCACCACAACCATATCCTTCGGTTTGAGCCTGTCGTATTCCACGCCGGAGGGTTTAATGACAAACAGCCCCGATTCCCGGTCGATTCCGGAAACATTCCCCCAGGTGAACACCACCAGATTGTGGGCGGGGAGCTGACGGTTCGCCTCGCAGACCTGTTCCTTCAATTCTTCCAGCATTCGTCCTCATCCCTTCCGGATTACTTTTTGAGCTTCCAGATCAGATCGTTCCAGATCAGTTCCTTGCGAAGCTCGTTGATCTCGGTTTCCCTGCCGATGTGAATAAACTCGATATCCATGATTTCAGCGAAATCGCGCAGCTCTTCCGCCGTAAGCGAATAGCTGATAACGGAATGGTGCGCGCCGCCCGCGTAAATCCACGCTTCCGCGGAGGTTTCAAGGCTTGGGAGCGGCTTCCAGAGAACGGCGGCCACCGGGAGGTTCGGCATTTCGTGAACCTGCTCCTGGCATTCCACATCGTTGACAATCATGCGAAACCGGTCGCCCATATCAATGATCGTCGCAAGCACCGCCGGGCCTGACTTGGCTTTGAAGGTCAGACGCGCCGGGTCCTCGCGGTCGCCGATTCCAAGCGGAACCACCTTGATTTTCGGGCGCTCCGCGGCGACGCTCGGGCAAACTTCAAGCATATGGGCGCCCATGTTCATGCCGCACTCCGGGTCAAAGTTGTAAGTGTAATCCTCCATAAACGCCGTACCGCCCGTGCAGTCGGCCGCCATGAGCTTCATGATGCGGCAGAGCGCCGCGGTTTTCCAGTCGCCTTCCCCGGCGAACCCGTAGCCCAGTCGCATCAAATCCTGCGCGGCGAGACCGGGCAGCTGGCGCAGCTCCTGCAAATCCTGAAAATTGGTGTGGAAAGCACCGAACTTTTCTTCTTCCATGAACTTCCGAAGCGCAACCTCTTCCCGCGCCTGATAGCGCACGGCTTCAAGATTGTCGGTTGCCACATCGTAAACTTCGGCGTATTGCTCCATCTGGGCGTCGATTTCCTTCTCGGTAACGGCTTCCACCATGCGGATGATATCGCCGACACCGTAATGATCGACCTGCCAGCCGAATTTGATGTGCGCCTCCACCTTATCGCCGTCCGTCACGGCTACTTCGCGCATATTGTCGCTGATGCGGAGCACGCGGAGCCTGCGGCTTTCAAACGCCCCGACCGCCGCGCGCATCCAGCGAGCCATACGGTCACGCGTCCCGGCATCCTTCCAGTAGCCGGAAATGACCTTCTGCGGAATACGCATACGCGCAAGGATAAACCCGTGCTCCCTGTCGCCGTGGGCTGACTGGTTCAGATTCATGAAGTCCATGTCGATGCTTTCCCACGGGATGTCGCGGTTGAACTGGGTATTGATGTGAAGCAGCGGTTTCTGCAGGACGGAAAAGCCGCGAATCCACATCTTTGACGGAGAAAAGGTATGCATCCAAGTAATAATACCCGCACACCGGGGAGCGTTGTTTGCCTCTGTGATCACCTTATAGATTTCATCGGAATTGCGCACCACGGGCTTAAAGACCAGGGTGCAGGGAATGGACGGGTCCGCGTTCCACTCGTCTACCATGATTTTGGAATGCTGGTCGACGGTTTTCAGCACATCTTCTCCGTAAAGGTCCTGGCTTCCAACCACAAACCAGAATTCGTATTTTTTTAAAGCTGACATATGTATCCCCCGATTATTCCTAATTTTAGAGATTATTTTTGCTTCATTGCTTTCAGGCGCTTCATCACATCATTTTCGCCGCGCCCGAAATAGTCGTGCAGGGTGCGGTATTCCCGGAACAGCGCATCGTAACGCTCTGAATTTTCGGGAATCGGAGCATAGACGGTGTCTTTGAT
>UREO01000024.1 GCA_900546895.1 uncultured Oscillospiraceae bacterium | reverse complement strand
ATTGAAGTTGACGGAATCAGTATGGCGATAGAAAAGGCAAAAGAGCTTAATAACCTGCTTGAACAGGCTAAAAAGCTCTCTGCAGAAATCGCTTCACAAACCAGCCTTTTTCAGGTTTCGATTAAATAATTCCTGGCTGCCGGTATCAAGCATTTCTTTCCATGACTTGAATCTCGATGATTTACGGACGTATTCATCGAAAGCATCATCTGGAATTGCTTTGAATTCCTCATCCGTTTTATAGGGAAATCCACAATTCTCTAAAAAGTTGTCGATGTCAGAGTAGTTTGTGTACTTTCGCATGAACGCCGGAGGGAATATTTCATTAAAACTATGTTTTCCCTCGGTGCTCTTTCCTGCGGTTTCTAATTTTTTTATCATGTTTTTTAGTCCGCAATCATCATACTTAAATTCGAACTTCATTTTTATCACCTCCTTTCGCCATTATTCTACAGCGGAAAGAGGGCCAATGCAAGGAGGGAATATAACGGACCTTTATATTTATGATCCGGATATCAATCAGCTCGGCGTCATTGACGGTTATTCTTCGCTTCGCTGGCGCCGCCGATTCTTCGAGCCTGGGGAAGTGGAACTTCACTGTCCGGCGACCGCGGAAAATCTCGCGCTGCTGGCCGAGGGAAATATCATCCACAGGCTGGACCGGCTGGAAGCAGCAATCGTCGAAGGAGTGTCGGTTGCAACAACGGACAGCGGGGACGAAATCACAGTGACCGCACGGATGGGATCGTCCATGCTTGACCAGCGGATTATCACGCCGACAATCAATTTCAGCGGAACGGTCGAGGACGCCATAAGGAAGGTTATTTCAGATAACACCATAACAGCGCGTCCACTTCCACACTTGATACTCGGTGCCGCCGGGGGATATTCACCAACATGCGCGTTTCAGGCTACCGGAAAAGACGTGCTGACCGTATGCGAAGCACTTGGAAGGGCCGCGCCGCTCGGCTTCCGGGCGCGGCTGGATATCCCGGAAAAGCAATGGATATCCGAGGTATACGATGGATTAGACCGGACCGTCACACAGACGGCACGACCGTATGTCCTGTTCAGTGACGAATTCCGCAATATCAGCAATCCAGCTTATACACTGAATACAGCTGGTTATGCAAATTACGCCTATGTCGCCGGGGAAGGTGAGGGCGCGGCGCGGGTGATTATCGAGGTTGACCAGACCAACGGAGAACCGCGGCGGGAAATGTGGGTGGATGCCCGCGATCTGCAGCAAGGCGAACTTACTGTGACGGACTACCAGGCGCAGCTTTACCAGCGTGGAATTGAAAAGCTCGCTGAAGCGGCCAAGGTTGAGAGCTTCGGAGCCGATGCGGTGGATACGCAGAACTTCCAATACCTGATTGATTGGGATATGGGGGACATCGTTTCTTTCGAAAAATGGGGGCTGCGTCTCGACCAGCGGATTACCGAAGTTGAGGAAGTCTATGAGGGCGGTACGGTAACGATCACCCCGGTATGCGGTACGCCCTTACCGGAAACATTGAATTTAGGGAGTGATACATAATGGCAGAATACAGCGGGTTCTTTCCGGACGTCGATGGTGACAGAGAATACAATACGGATTTTCTGGCGCAGTGGATTGCATCTATAATCGGAAACGGGGTATATAACGGAACACTTGCCGTGACAGCGGGCGATCATATGCAAGCTGTGCTTCCAGCGGGGAAAGCGTGGATTAACGGATATCATTACCGTAACGATGGAAACCTTCCGCTTGCAATCGCCAACGCTGACGGAATCCTCAATCGAAAGGATACGGTGGTTCTCCGTTGGGATGTCAATGAGCGAAGCATAACGGCGCAGGTGCTGACCGGAACACCGGCAAGCAGTCCGACCGCTCCGGGTATCATCAGGACCTCGGAGCAGTATGATCTGAAGCTTGCGGAAATCAGCATACCGGCCGGCACGACGGCGATCACCGGTGCGCTGATTACGGACACCAGGCTGGACAACTCGGTCTGCGGCATCGTGCACGGCGTGGTCAGTCAAGTCGATACAACGACGCTGTATAACCAGATTCAAGCGGATCTGCAGCATTTCCAGATGGTATATGAGGCAGATTTTACGGCGTGGGTCACGTGGCTGAAAGAGATTCTTGACAGTGAAGCGGCAGGAAATCTGCTCAACGTGATTCAGACACACGAAGCCGACGCAGTGGCGCACGTTACCCAGGCAGATCACGACAAGATTAGCGGAGCCGTCCAATCTGCCACCCTCGGCGGCGCTGCGGTTCCTAAGAGCGAGACGACGCTGCAGCTTCCGGCGTATCCGGTCATTCCCAGCAGCCTTCCCGCCAACGGAGGCACGGCGGATTACGCCCATTACAGCAGTCACGCGGTCGGCTCCGGCGGCGCTGCCCTGCGTAACATCACCATGTCCACGGCGGGGCCGTCCGGCGGTCAGGACGGGGACGTATGGCATCAATACTCATGAGGCGGTGGGAATATGCCAATATGGGATAATATCGGCGGCGTATACCATAAGGCCAAGCCATACAGCAATATCGGCGGGGTGTGGGTTCCGGACAAAAAGATCTATGACAACATTGCGGGTGTGTGGCGGCAGGGATATACACGAGAAATTAGATGGACCTATGAGGTACATACTACAAACGGTTCCCATGGGGAAGCACACATCGTGGAGGTGCTCTCCGACTACTCTGTAAAATACCTTACGCATGGAACAGATGGCGATTATTATGTTGACACATTTGATGTGCTATTTACGTTTGCCGACCCGGTACGTCTTCCAGCATCTAATTCAATTTTGTGGGAAAGTTGGTACAACAATATTGCAAGCATGATGCAAGAACTGTATTTAGATATTAATGGTACGCAAATAGCTTCCAAAGGTCAATATCATTATGATTCTGATAACCCCACACTTGGGTCTAAATGCATTCAAGCCATAAATTTGGGGAGCGAAATTAATGTGTCTACTCTACGTTATAGGTGTGTATCGGATAGAGTTCTTGGAGGAGCTACCGGACGTGAAAAAATCACATTATATCCTGTTGGAGGAAATCCGTTCACAGTAACCAATTCTGGCATATCTACACAATAAGGAGGCAAAAATATGTCAACAATCAAATTCGCAAATGGCACGGAGCTGCCAATTATCACGGCACTGGCCGTCAATACCTATGCGCAGGGAGCGCAACGGAAAGCCATAGAAATTCAGATGGCCAAAGACACAATCACGTTCGATGCGCTCGATGCCCTGACCAGTAATTCTGCCAACACGGTCAAACTGACGCTGATCGACGGCGACAAGCAGTATGTCCATGACAATTACAGCATTCGCTCGGAGCTGGCCGTCAAGGCTGTGGAAATTACGCCCGCCACCGACACGGCCCCGGCGGTTACGGAGGACAGGCTGTGCGTCACGCTGGCGCAGCTTACATACATTGAGACCACACAGACATCTCAGCAGGCTATGATCGACCTGCTGACATTAAGAGCATTGGAGGGATAATCATGAGTATAGCAGCGCAGAATCTCAATCGGCTCTATAACGGCGGTGCAGGACCGCTTACCATAGATGGCTTGAAGCGTGCCGTGTCGCTCGGATGGATATCCACCGACGAATACCAGCAGATTACCGGGGAGGCGTATACGGCATAATGTCTGATGTAATCATAGTAGGATTATTATCACTGGCCGGCACCGTATTAGGAACCTTCGGCGGCATCATGACGGCAAACAAGCTTACAAATTATCGGATTGAGCAGCTTGAAAAGAAAGTGGACAAACACAATTCGGTGGTAGAGCGGGTATTCAAAATCGAGGGGAGGCTTGATACAGTGGATGAAAAGATTGACGTTGCCAACCACCGGATTAAAGATTTAGAAGGAGGAGAGAAAACGGCATGAGCAAAACAAATTTGGGCTTTGTGGAATTTGCAAAACAGGCGCTTGCCGCCGGATCCGGTTATGTCTACGGGACATTCGGTGACATCTGTACGGTATCGCTGCTGAACCAGTGCGCCGCCCGGTATCCGGATAATAATCTTGCCGGCGGCCAGATGCGGACCATTGGTGAAAAATGGCTGGGCAAACCGGTGACGGATTGCATCGGCTTGCTGAAATGGTACCTGTTCACCGACAAGTATGGGGACAATCCACATTCCGGGTACCGCACCGATTACGATACTTCCGCGAATGGTGCTTTCAATCGTTCAACCGAAAAGGGACCGATTTCCACCTTGCCGGAAGTTCCCGGTATCTGCTTGCACATGAACGGCCATTTCGGAGTATATATCGGCGGTGGGTATGCTATTGAGGCGCGCGGGACAGTTTACGGCGTGGTAAAAACCCGCGTGAAAGATCGTCCCTGGACATACTGGTTCAAATCCCCGTGGCTGGAATACATCGGACCGGAATCAGATTTCAAATCCGATACAACGACCGATGTCATCCTTGACCGCGGTGGAAACTATCAGCTAAAAGTGACCGCGAAATCAGCACCGAAGGTAAATGCCGGTACAGGTGGCGTTGTAACTGTCCTGCCGCGCTATCAGTCTGGTAATGACTATTTTTATTACCTGGTAGGGTTTGGCGCGCCAGGGACGGCAGCGGGTATCTACGTCAATGATGTGAAGCAATTCGTTGCTCACATGAAATAAAATGCCCACATGGGCGGAAAGAGGTACATATGAGTAATTTTGAAATTCTCGTGTTAATCGTCGGAATTGTTGGCGGAATAGTTCTTGCTTCAGCAGTTCTTATCCCCCTGCTGAAAAAGAAAGGAGTAAACACAGACCAGATCATCGATTCGGCGCAGGCTGGACTGTTAACAGCGGACACCATTCTGGATGGCGTTCAGGCCGCGCTTCCGGGGCTGCCCGGTATTGCAATAGTGGACAAGGTTATTGAACTGGCACAAAAAAGCGTTGGCGCCGCAGAACAAATGAAAAAATCCAATCAGATCACGCCGGAACAGAGAAAGGCTACGGCGGTACAGCTTGTTAAAGATTATCTGACGGCTGCAAATGTGGAAATCACGCCGGATGTCGAAAAGATCATAGCCGGAGCGATTGAGGCGGCGGTGTTTGTGCTGCCGAAAACAGTTGTGGCCGCAACGTAATGCGTGTAGAGCAAACTACCAAATGAATCAGAATATGTAAAGTAAAACCCCTGCTAGCCTATTAAATAAAATGGGCCAGCAGGGGTTTTTGCTATTCTACATGATTGTTGTTTTGACTCCCGTTGTTTACATTAATTACAATCTGTAAAAAAGGTGCTCCTGAACATAACGCTTTAAGAAAGTCCAGAAATAGATTAGCCAATATAACCTCCAATATAAGCCAACGTTTGTATTCGTATGACAGATTCACCAATCCCTCCGTAATTGGGTAGATCTTAGCGGGCCGCATTCGTCCTATTTCATAAAAATTTTACCATTGGGATTCTGTAAAAACAACCAAAAATATACCAAGTTTCGTATAAAGACAAAAATATATTTTAGATATTCAGAATCTACAACTGATGAATAAGCGTTAAATTTAGTTAATCTTTCTGATATAGTACATTATTTTTATATCTAATGATGATAGTCTTGATTGGAAAAACCCGCCGCCAAGTGCTATTGTTACCCGAGTGACTACTACGGTAAAACCCGGTTCAATCGTTTTGTTCCATAACGGTGCGAAAAACACACCGGCGGCCCTTCCTCAAATCATAGAGACGCTGCAGAGCCAAGGATATCAGATCGTTCCCGTATCACAGCTGATCTATAAAGACAACTACACCATAGACCATACCGGAATGCAGATAAAAGACAACGGATAAAAATCTATTTTACTTTGCCTTTGAAGGAGGGAAGTCGATAGAAAAAGGGCACCGCAAATTCATACGATACCCTTTTGTGCCAAATTATAATTATTTTGTGAAATAAACATTGACAGAGTATGAATTTTATGTTAATTTAAAAAATAGAGTTTATACACATTGCAAGATAATGTGTATTGGCTTATGTGCTTTTTTTCAACGAAGTTGCTCCAATATGAACGTCATTATTGGGGCGACTTCTTTCATTTTATCCGTAAGAATGGCAATCAGTAAAAGAATGAGCAGAAAGACGTTCAGAGCCTTCAGAAGGGTTTTTGAATTAATGCTCGGCAGACACCATTGAATCGTTTTCACTTCATGACGTTTTCCTTCATCCTTTGTAACGGTGTCATAGGTTTTTTTCCAAATGATCACGGAACGGGCACTTGTTTTCATAATGAATCTCCTTTCTTATGGCGAACGCACAGATGTGAACAGATTTTTGAGAATGTCCAACTTCTTTTCACCTCGAATCTTGATAGGATGATATATAATAAAAATGACCAATCCTGCGGGGAGTGGTCATGAAAGGCCCTCCATAAATTCAATTGCAAGCAACCGGCTGTCAATATGGAGGAATATTACTTTTTGGGGGAACAGATCCGCCATCTGACGATGTTACTCCGGTTCGATTATTTTCATAACGCATAACTCCCAATTATCATTCTTATTTACGATTAAAGAATATTACACTTTTCAATGAATGTCAACATATATTTTGGGGAAGTTTTAACGAAATATAGATAATATTTTAGCTGAATGCGGTTCCGGAAAAGAAAATTTGTCAATTTATAAGAGAAATGAATCTTGTTCAGTGTTAAATTAACGGGCTGATATCCACATCTTTATAAAAGGTGTTTTTTTATTACCGGATTTTGCCCCGTTTCAGTCCCTTTACGGTATTATCACGGCTTTCTTTTCCATTCCAGCTCAACCCTATATTGCGGCTGGGCGGGATTTTTTATTTTCTGAAGATTTTTCTGATATTATCTGCGATGTCATAATATGTTTTACTGTAAGGCAGGTGACAAATATCGTGTATATAACCGTTAGAAGAAAGCAAATTGAAATTGTCATGGCAGTCTTTATTCTTTTTTTGGCAGGCCTTCTTACGCTTACCCATCGTCAGCAGGAAATCGCCGTACAGACCGCCGCCGCCAATACCAACTGGGGGCTCGGCTTTGGGGAAAACGGCAAGCAGCCTACAGGAAATGCTTCCCCGGATTTTTTAAAGCAGTATAACGCCTATTATGTGGGGGCGGCAGATAAAAAGGTGATTTACCTGACGTTTGATGCCGGGTATGAAAATGGGTATACGCCAGCGATTCTGGATGCTTTAAAAAAGCACAATGTAAAAGCAACTTTTTTTGTAGTGGGGAATTATTTGAATACAAGCCCTGATCTTGTGAAACGAATGATTGCGGAAGGCCACATTGTCGGAAACCACACCAATACGCATCCCGATATGTCAAAAATTTCAGACATGACATCGTTTCAAAAAGAGATCTCAGCGGTAGAAACAAAATTCAAGGGAATCACCGGGCAGGATCTGCAAAAATATTATCGTCCCCCACAGGGAAAATACAGTGTCAATAACCTGAAGCAGGCCAGCGCGCTCGGATATAAAACGATTTTCTGGAGCCTCGCTTATGTGGACTGGTATCAGGATAAGCAGCCGACGAAGGATCAGGCCTTTGACAAGCTGATTCCTCGTATCCACCCCGGAGCAATTGTGCTGCTGCACAGTACCTCCAAAACAAATTCAGAGATATTGGACGAATTGCTCTCCAAATGGGAAACCGCCGGATATACCTTTGGAACCCTGAACGAATTAAGTGGGAAATAGGAAAAATCATTTCACGAAATATGCTTGTTTTGTAAATACACGAATGCTACAATAGTTCTAATGATTTTATGTAAATCACAGGTCATGCTTCGTCAAAAAAATCGTGATTATAAAAACAAGGAGGACAAAAATGGCGAAAATAACGGATATAAGGAAGTGCGGCAGACTGATCAGCGTTTATAACAAGACCGCAATGGACGTTAACTTTAATCAGGAATATTTCTCCATTTGGGTTCACGCCGCAGGACAGGAATCCGGTTTGGAAACCTGTCCGCTGAATGTGCAGCTGAATACGGAAATGGCTGAAAGACTTCGGAATTATTTAAATGAATTTTTAAATAAATCATAAATGAATTCTTTCTTTGCTACATACTTTACGAGCAAACGCAAATAATGTTTGTACTGATTTACGGGAGTGAGTGTAAAATGACAAACATTATTTTGTGTGGAAAATCTACCGACACATCTGTTTCATGTGCTTTGCTTCCGGCGTTGGAAAAATACGGCGGAGTACAGTATTTCAATACGCGGCATCTTGTGCGCCTTGGAAGCGGAAAAGTCGAATTCCTTCTTTACGACTGTGAAAAACTGCCGCAAATCGAGCTGGAAAGCGGCATTATCCTGTTTAAAAACAGTTTTCATTCTTCAGAAAAGATTTTGATTCCAGAGGGATTCTTGTCCATTCTGGAAATGAAAAATGCAAGCGCGGCCGAATTGCTTAACGGAACCGGAGCCGCGGCGATTACCTGCGGCACAAGTTCCAAAGACACGCTCAGTATTGCCGGTATCGATGAAACGAGTGCTGCGCTGAGCCTTCAGCGCAGTGTGATGACGCTTGACGGAAAAATGGTGGAGCCACGTGATTTTACAGTCAGATTCCCGCCAAAGCTCAGTCCTACGCGTATTTTAGCGGTGTGCGCCGTGTTGCTGCTGTCCGGTATTGATTCCGCAAATGGTTATGAGCTTTAACTTGCAAAAATTAACATTCATAAAAACACCCCATATACGCAAAATAGGAAAGCAAACGCAAAACAAATCAAAATTCAAAAACGAATTGAAAATTATTAAAGGAGTGTTTTGATTATGGCAAGTAAACAGAATGTAGTTCCTGAAGCAAGAGAAGCTCTGAACAAGTTTAAGATGGAAGCCGCTTCTGAAGTCGGCGTCAACTTAAAGCAAGGTTATAACGGCGATTTGACTTCTAGAGAAGCCGGTTCCGTCGGTGGCCAGATGGTCAAAAATATGATTAAAAGCTACGAGCAGAACATGAAGTAAAAATTGCCATTGTTGGAGCGTCATGCCGTTCGGTATGGCGCTCCAATTTCTTAAAAGAGGCTGTTGCAAAACGACCTCAACCAAAAGTAGTACGCAAAAAATACGTCTTGATCGGGCTTAAAGTCGCTTCAAGACGTATTTTCTTACGTTTCAGGTTATTGATTTATGTAATTTGTTTTATACAGTGGCGGCATGAAGCAGCACGTTGATGTTTTCCTGATAAATGGTGTTGAACTGCGAAATAGAAATCGGATTTCTGCCCAGACCGACCTCGATCGTATAGCCGGGCCTGCGGTAATCCTGAATAAACCAGTCCTTGAAGCCTGCGTAAGAAGCAATTCCGGCAGTCTGGTCCAACCGATAGCCGCTGATTGCCGCGAATTCTTCTCCGATAGTTCTTCCTTCCGGGGGAGCCATATCCATGAAATTCCAGTAGATGACCCTGCCCTGTGTGTGGTAGGCGATCACCAACCGGAAATCGTGGGTCTGCGTAAAATTGACGACGGTCTGTGTTTCCGGTTCCGACACGGGAAACGGTCCCGAATATCTTGTCGGGCCGGGGCCGGTAATGCCGTATTCTGCTTCCGCATCCTTTGATTCCTGCCACGCGGCGTTATAATTATGGTTTAAATCCACGCCGCGGTTGTTTGCCTGCCATACGGTAGAGAAATCGGTGCTGCCGTTATTCCAGGCGATCAGATCTTGATAATACGGATTGTCGGGTTGCAGGCCGTTGAGTACCAGGTCCACTCCGTCGGGATTTACCATGGGAATAATATAAATACTGCTCTGATTCCAGATTCCTCTGGGGTTATATCCGTTGCCCAGTGTTTGGTTCAGGGTATAGGTATATAGAAAATTTTCCGCAAACTTCATCAGCAGCGGGGAGGTGATCCACTCCAGAGCATGATGGGCTGCATTATAAAAAACTTGATTTGGACCCGAGCCAAGCCTTAGATAATACAGGTTTTTTCCAAGGACGCTGAGCCCGGCAATTCCGACCTCTAAAAAAGGATACCGCGCTTTCAGTCCCTGAATGTCCCGCTCTAAAATCTGATAAGTATAGTCAATATTGGTGTCGACTACGTCCATACCGTATGGAACAACGATTTGCTGGCCGACCGTGAGGGCTCCGGCGTCAAGACCGTGATTTGCTCCGAGCAGCAGGGGAAGAGACGTATGGTACCGGCGAGCGATGCTGTAAAAGGTATCGCCCGGCCTTATCCGGTACAGATCATATCCCAGTAGGTATCGTTCCATGGTCTTATAGGTAGCCGGGCCGATGATGCCGTCTTGAGTAAGACCGAATGCGCGTTGAAATTGCAGGACTGCCCGGCGCATCTGCTGGCCGAAGGTTCCATCAATGGGGCCGGGATTGTAGCCGATCTTTTGCAGCATTGCCTGAATTTCCATGACATCCGTCCCGGACATCCCCAATCGCAGTGTTCTCATGATGGTTCACCTCAAAATTTTTTTTAAACCGCTCATTAATTCCTGGTACTAATGTATTGCGGAAAATCAGGCTTTATGCTATATTTTCCATGGTCGCTTCTTTCCATTTTCCGTTTTCTCCGTAAAGCGGCGGGAAACGGGAAGAGAAAGAAAAGCCCTGAAAGGAGTCAAAAATGCTGAAAATAGGCTGCCATCTTTCCGTGTCCAAAGGATTTCTGGCCATGGGAAAGGATGCTCTTACCATACAGGCGAATACGTTCCAGTTCTTTACACGGAATCCCAGAGGGAGTAAAGCAAAGAAAATCAATCCGGAAGATGTGGGGGCGTTGCTGGAGCTGATGGAAGAAAATCGGTTCGCACCCATCCTTGCGCATGCCCCCTATACGCTGAACGCCTGTTCGGCTGATGAGAGAACCAGAAGCTTCGCCATGGAAACAATGGAGGATGACCTTAAGCGGATGGAGGTTTTGCCTGGGAATCTTTATAACTTTCATCCCGGCGGTCATGTGGGGCAGGGAACGGAAAAGGGGATAGAACTGATTACCGCGATGCTCAATGCGATTTTGAGGCCGGAGCAGCATACGACGGTTCTGCTGGAGACGATGGCCGGAAAAGGCACGGAGGTAGGCCGTACTTTTGAGGAGCTGCGGCTGATTCTGGACGGGGTCGAGCGGAGGGAACAAATGGGCGTTTGCTTCGACACCTGCCATGTGTTTGACGCCGGATATGACATTGTAAACGGTCTTGACGACGTTCTGAACCACTTTGACGAAGTCATCGGTCTTGACCGGCTGAAGGCCGTTCATCTGAACGACAGCCTCAATTCTTTGGGCAGCCATAAAGACCGTCACGCCCGAATCGGAGAGGGAAAGATCGGGCTAGAGGCGATCACCCGCGTGATCAACCATCCTGCTTTACGGCATTTGCCGTTTTATCTGGAGACGCCGAACGATCTTGACGGTTACGCCGCAGAAATCAAGCTTCTTCGTAGTGTCTATGAAGAGACTCCTTCTTAAGGCAAAGCAGGGAGCCTCTTCTTTACGATTGCCGAATCCTATTATTTACTTGATTTTTTTGAAGCCGGGGCGGAAAACAGCCCGATGTGCGGGGGTCGGAAGGTAAAAACAAAAAAGCTAAGGGTGAGCATTGCAAGGAACAGCAGTCCTTCCCAGCCAGCTTTGGTACCGGACTTGGAGGAGTTGGAAATCTTTCCTCCGCTGTAACGAAAAGCAATCAGTACCCCTAAAATAAAGGTAAGGATGTCCAGCCAAAGATAATTTTTTCCGATTATTCCGGCGTAAGTATAAAAGAAGACGATAATAAAAAGTAGCCCGAGCAGGATGCCGAGCGCTTTTGCCGTAATAAAATTTCCGTACTCTTTTCCAACGGCGAAATATTCCATGATGCTGAATAGAAGCATGGGGAAAAAGAGCATTTTTAAATGTTCCCATACGCTTTCGTTGATCGGGCTGAACATTCCTATCACCTGGTTGTTTCCCGTCCAATTGTAAAGGAAATGCAGAATAGTGCCAACAATTATCACGAAAATAAAACCGATGGTTTCCCAGGCAAGTAAATTTTGCATGGTATCCCTCCTTTTCGTTAAATTCTATGATGTGGCTTGAGAAAATAGGAGTTTAAACCATCAAAATTGCTTTATAAAATGGAGTTTCAGAAGTTTTCATCCTCCGGCGCGGCGACGATAGGTGTGACTGTTTTTTGCGTCTCAACCGTTTTCTGAATATTTTCTGAAAGAAAGGTCAAAAATTGCAAAATAGGAGATCCTAAATCAAAGGAAGCTCCCAATTGCCATATTGGCTAATGATTTCAAAGGAATGTTTTTAAAAATAACGGGGGAGAAAGAATGAAAACTCCAGGAAAAATACATTGCAGGATAGAAACTATTTATGCGCTGTGCATGATAGCTGCGATCTTCTGTATCGGGCGATCCTTTCATAACCAGACACTTCCGGCAGAAACTCCTGTCGTCACCCAAAGTTCGTCCTCACAAAGCCAGCTTTCACAAAGTTCCTCTCAGGCGTCCAGCAAGGTGGTATCTGACGAAGCCAGCCGGCAGGAACAGAATTCTATGGCAGAGGCAGAAAAGCCCGAGTCAAAGGCAGAGAAAACGACGGAATCACAGGAATCAAAGTCTCAGGAAGAAACAGAACAGATCCAATCGCAATATTATGACATTCCGCTGGCCACAGATATACAGGATACTATTTTCAGAGAATGCAAAACAAAAAACGTCCCTGAGGATCTGGTGATTGCCCTGATTGGTGTGGAGAGCCATTACAATTCAAAAAGCATCAGCAGAACCAATGATTACGGTTTGATGCAGATTAATATTTGTCACAAGGAATCTTTGGAGCGGGACCTACAGGTTACGGATCTGCTGGACAGCAAGCAGAATATTAAAGCCGGTGTCCATATGCTTTCGTGGATCGTCAATAAGTACAGCAACATGAATCAGGCCCTGATGGTTTACAACAACGGAGAAGCCGGTGCGCAGAAGCTTTGGAAACAGGGGGTTTATTCTACGCCCTATTCCAGAAAAGTGATTGATCAGATGAATAAAATTAAAAAAGAAGCATAATGGATTTGTCTGGTAAAGGCAAGAAAATTTCTCGCAATCTGAAAAGTCATAGGCCTTTACAGGTGGTGGGAATTTGCCGAATCTTGGTCGCTGATTGAAAACAGACATCTTGTTTATGCGCTTCTTGAGCCGATTTGATACAAGGGGATTCTTCATCTGTCATTTTATTGATTACAGAGGATTTTGTCGAAACTGTAAAGCGATTATACTGTTCATGCTCATTTTGTTTGTAATGCATAACATCCTTTTCTTTCTGTTCCGGGAATAGGGAAACCGTTGCCGGAATACAATCAAGGGGGTGATGTTATGCTGTGTAAGGTCCGGAATTTCTTGTTGAAGGATGCCCTTCTGCTCGTGATCGGTGGGGATATTTATCTCATAATGGAAATCTGTTACCGGGGATACTCCCATTGGAGCATGTTTGTTTTAGGCGGCGTCTGCTTTTTAGGATTGGGATATATCAACCGTTTCCTGTCCTGGGAAACGCCGCTGGTTTTACAGATGCTGATCGGAATGCTTTTGATAACGGCATTGGAATTCATCACCGGCATGATTGTCAATGTCCATTTTGGCTGGGAGGTCTGGGATTACTCGCAAAAGCCGTTCAACCTGTTCGGGCAGATCTGTCTGTCTTCCAGTATAGGATGGTATTTTCTTTCTGCGGTGGGGATTGTTCTGGACGATTATCTGCGCTGCTGGATTTTTGAAGAGGAGCAGCCGCATTATTACCTTTTTCGCAAAAAGTCAGAAACAAAAAGCAGCTCTCGCGGCAGAATTTGATTGACTTGTCATCGATCATCTTTTTCTTGAATCGAAAACGACATTTTCTGTTAAAAACCTCATTTTTGATATTGACACATGGGCACTGATATGATAAGATAATTGAGTCGTCATGCGAGAGTGGCGGAATTGGCAGACGCGCATGGTTCAGGTCCATGTGAAAGCAATTTCATGGGGGTTCAAGTCCCCCCCCTCGCACCAAACCATGATAATCCGAATCTTGTCCCTATTTTGGGATTAAGTTCGGATTATTGTTTTATTTTTACAGTATAACATTAAAAAGGACGAGGGTTTAACTGCCTTCGTCCTTTTTGATGTTACTGCTGATCTGTCGCAAGAATCAGTAATTCAGTTTAATTCAAATATTTACTGATTCTCCAATCCGAAATAACTGCAGAATCCACCCGATAGCTTTTTTCTTGTGAAAGCGCTTTCCAATACGCGAAAACTGGTTGGCGCAACCCCGTATGGTGATCTGCTCTTTTCATTGCTTCCTCATGAGGTCGATTTTTTTGTTGAGTTTTTTAGCACATTCTATTTCTCAGTTAAACTCAGCTTGAAGCTGTTCTACTGTTTTCTTCAGGATATATGACGATATTTAATTAACCAGTCTATGATAGCTCCATCTCAGGGGATTGACAATAAAGTGAAAAGTTTAAAAAAGTTCTTGCAATCAATTTTTAATGGCATTATGCTTTATTTGAGGATATCCTTCATAATATTAAGGAGGAAATTAAAGTATATGAATCATGAAAAAATCAAAATCCTTGAAAAGATAATCAACAGTGATTATAACAATGTTACTGGCATAGTAATGCGCAAAAACGGTGAAGAGGTATATGAAAAATACTTTAATGGCTATACAGCTAATCATGCTGTCCATGTATATTCGGTAACAAAGAGTGTTTTTTCAGCGCTGCTTGGTATTGCCATTCGTAGGGGGAATATCAAAAGTGTCAACCAGAAAGTATTGGATTTTTTCCCGGATTATACGGTGGCCAACGGCGAAGAAACGATACAGCGTATCACGATTAAAAATATGCTGACTATGACCGCCCCTTATAAATATGATACGGAGCCATATGAAAAGTTCTTCACAAGCCAAAACCCGATTCAGGATGCACTCGATTTATTAGGAGGGGATAAACCGATCGGTAATTTCAATTATTCCGCTATCGGTGGAACTCATATTTTATCAGGTATTCTGGCAAAAGCTGTGGGACAATCAATACTTGATTTTGCTACGGAAAACTTATTTTCGCCGTTGAAAATGAATGTTCCTCAAAATATTGTATTGCATAATCAAGAAGAGCATATCGCCGTTATGAGTGATAAGAACACTCGTGGTTGGGTAGTAGATCCGCAGGGAATCAACACGGCAAGCTGGGGACTTTTTCTAACTCCTGCGGATATGGCAAAAATGGGGCAGCTATATTTAGATGGCGGCATGTGGCGGGGTAAACAAATTGTATCGCCTGAGTGGATAGAAGAAAGCACCAAGGAGCAGATCCGTTGGGGAACGTTGTCTTATGGCTACCTATGGTGGGTTATTGATGATAAAGAACATATTTACACCGCCTTGGGCGACGGTGGGAATGTAATTTACGTCAACACGAAGAAAAAAACAGTGATTTCTATTGCTTCTCTTTTTGTACCGGATGCTAAGGATAGAATAGAACTTATCAGAGAGCGTGTCGAACCCATATTCGAGGATTGAATAGATAGCTAATTTCATTTATTACAGTTACACTGTTCAATTTTCCATAGGTAAAGCCGCCTGCTGACTGTAAATCAGCGGTGCGGCTATCTTTTACATATCGGCACAGGCAAGTAAAGATTTTCTTTAATAATGCTCTGTCTGCCGCCGCTTTTTCTGTCATTCGGCCCTCTTTTCCGATTGACACTAAGATAAGGATAGTGTATATATATTATAAGTCAAGTACGCAAATTTGAGACCGATACTATAGCTAAG
>UREO01000023.1 GCA_900546895.1 uncultured Oscillospiraceae bacterium | reverse complement strand
TCTACACCGTCTAATTCGTCGGCAGCGTCAGATGTGTATAAGAGACAGCTTGCATTCTTATTGACTTCTTCCGCAATTTCCGTAATGGAAGCCGAAAGCTGTTCAATGGAACTCGCCTGCTCCGTAGCGCCTTGCGAAAGCGCCTGAGCGGCGGAAGAAACCTGACCCGCACCGTTCGCCACCTGATCTGCCGATCCGTTGATGCCGGAGAAAATGTTATTCAGATTGTCGATAATCGTGTTCAGGGACGTTTTGATCGATACAAAATCGCCCTTATAATCTTCTGTTACTTCAATCGTACAGTCACCCATGGACAGGCTGTCCAAGACGACGGCAATCTCCCCTATGTAACCGGTCAGTGTATCGATTGTAGTGGAGAAGGTTTCTGCAAGAGTGCCGATTTCATTCCCGCTTTGGATCACAGGCACCTCGGAGTGGAGATCGCCTTCTGACAGTTTCTCGATACGCTGTACAAGGCCTTCGATCGGCTTGGCAATCGGCCCGGCGATTCTGAAGGCAACAAAAATGGACAGCAGAATGAAAAGAAGCATTAAGCCGACGGTGATGGCAACCGCAGTATAGCAGCCGCTCATCATCTCATTGACATTCGCGCTGACCGCCATGGACCAGCCGTCCGTATTGCTGATCGGAGCATATCCTACCAACTGCTTAGCGCCGTTTATCGTAATGGTCGCGTTTCCCGTTTTTCCTGAAGTCATATTTTTTACGATAGACGCGGCGTCTGCGTAAGAACTGTCTTCTTTCGCCTTATTGATATAGTTGACGAACTCAAGAACGTTTTTCCTGTCCTTATGGGCAATGATCGTACCCGATTTATCAACGATAAACCCGTACCCGGATTTTCCCACGGAAATATTGTCGATCATCTGGCTGAAAGTGTCACTGCCCAAGGCCGCATAAACAACACCGCCATGATTACTTCCGTTGTTCACCTTGGCCGCAACATACAACACAACATTGGAATCAGTCTTTCTGACCACGGGGCTGGAAACATAGGTAGTACCTATTGTCTGTGCCGTCTGAAAATAGTCGCTGTCACTGATGTCGGTGCCGTCCAGCGTCCTTCCGCTGGAGTCCGCAAGACCGACCTCCATGAAATTATACCGCTGGCAGAGCGTCTGCAGCATTGCTTTTCTGGAGGAAACGGGCAGCGTTTCATCCGTGATCTGTGCATTGGAGGCGATGGATTCCGCCCTCAGCTTATACATATTGATCGCTTGCTGCACGGCCTGATTATAAGCAACCGAATTTGTATTGATCAGGGAAACCATATTGCTGCTGGAATTGGAGTAAAGCAAAAAAACATTTGTCACGCCGCAAACAACGCTGATTGCAACTGCCAGACCTACCATTCCGAGAAGAAGAGTTTTTTTCAAGCTGGTCTTCTTCCTTACCTTGATCTTCTTTTTTCTTTCTTTTTTCACTAAATACCACGTACCCTTCTAAAGTGCTTTTTCTGGAGTGCTTTTTTGCTACAGCTCAAGCACGAAAAGTAACGCATTCTCACACACAACCATAATCAAAAGAATGCTTATCTCTATTCTATTATCGACAATATTCTGCAAAATTTAATCAATTTAGACAAATATTTTCATTATAAAAAATTATTTATTTAATTTTTGGATGATCAGTCTGGCAATAGAGGGACAAGGCGCCTGTTTTTCAACCGCGCCAATCTCAAAAGCCACCATCGGCATTCCGTAGACAACGGAGGACTGTTTATCCTGTCCGATGGTATAAGAACCCTTCTGCCGCATTTCCAAAAGCCCGTTCGCTCCGTCCTTTCCCATACCGGTCAGGATAATTCCCATGGCGTCCTTACCGGCCGTTCGGGCCACCGAGCGGAACAAGACATCCACAGAAGGGCAATGACCGCTGACTTTTTCCCCCGCGGCGCACTTCACATAGTAGCCCTTAAAATCTTTCTCCAGGGTCATATGCCTGTCCCCGGCGGCGATCAGCGCCTGACCCTGTACGACTCTGTCCCCGTCACTCGCCTCCCTGACCGTAAATTTGCAGATTTTGTTCAGCCGGTCCGCATACATTTTGGTAAAACCCGCGGGCATATGCTGCACCACCAGAATCCCCGGTATATCGCCGGGAAGCTGCTGCAGGATTTCGGCGGTAGCCTCTGTGCCTCCCGTAGACGCCCCAATAGCAATAATATGTTCCGCCAAGTCCTTGCCCGACAGAACCGGGAGGGAAACGATTGAAGCAAGAGAAGGTGTGTGTTTTACCTTTGCGGAAGAAGCAATTTTGATTTTGACACACAGCTCCTGACAGAAAATAGAAAAATCGTTGCTGTCACGCAGATTCGGCTTTAACACGAAATCAACCGCTCCCGCACTTAAAGCCTCAAAGATTCCAATATCAAGTGAGCTGACCAGAACCACCGGAACCGGATGGACGGGAATCAGCTTTTTTAAGAAATCCGTCCCCCGCATATCCGGCATTTCCACATCCATGGTCACGACGTCCGGAGACAGTTCCGTGATCTTTTTCTCCGCCTCGGTCACATTGGACGCGCTCCCGATGATTTCAATATTCGCGTCGCTCAGTAGCGCTTTCTGCAGCGCTGTTCTGAAAAAGAGAGAATCGTCTACAATGAGGACCCGGACTCTTCGATTCATCGGCATATTGATACTGATCCTTTCTGATAGACTGACGGTTCAACATATAAGAATTTCGAGGTATCTCTTTGCACAGTCTCGGAATGTCCGATAAAAAGATAGCCGCCCGGCTTCAACACGTCGTAAAACTTGTTAATCAGCGCATTTTTGGTCGGCTGGTCAAAATAGATCATAACATTTCTGCAAAAAATCAAATCAAACGGCTGTTGGAACGAAAACGGTTCCATCAAATTCAGCCGTTTAAAAAGAACCTGATTTCTGACTTCGTCCTTTAATTCAAAAAGATTTTCGCCCCGTTTGATAAAATACCTTTGTTCCCATGCCTTTGGAATATCCTTCAAGGATTCCATTCCATACAATCCGTGTTTTGCCGCTTCCATGGCTTTCAGGGAAATATCCGTCGCGAGAATCCGGAAATCCCAGCCGGCCCTTTTCAGCCCAAAATACTCCATCATCGTCATGATGGCGGTATACGCTTCTTCCCCTGACGAGCACCCGGCGCTCCAAATACGGATGTCCCTGCGGGCGTTCTTCTTCTCCTGCATCGGCAGGATGGTATTCTTTAAAAAATTGAAGTGTGCGGGTTCTCTGTAAAAATAAGTATGATTCGTCGTAAGCTTATTCAGCATTGCGGTGATTTCGTCGGATTTATTCTGCTTTATCAAATCGAAATAGTCCGAAAAATTTTCAATTCCCTTTCCGAGCAAGACGGACTGCATCCGCGATTCTATCAGCTGTCTCTTGTGGGTAAGGTTAATACCGTAATTGCCTTTTATGTAAGCTACGATATCGCTGAACTCTTTATCGGTCAAACGTATCATCGTTTTCCTCCGCGAATTTCATATCTCCCCTGAAACATTCAGTTATTGTTGTAAAGATTGAGAATATCCAGAATCAGACTGATGCTGCCGTCGCCGAGAATAGCGCACCCGGTGATGCCGGTTTCTTTCACATTGTACTGATTGAGATAAACCGGCAGGGATTTGACGACCACCTGCTGTTCGCCCAAAAGAGCATCCGCAAAAATGCAGTACGCCTTTTCGTGGGTCTCCACAAGAATGACGATGCCGCTGTCGATGCCGGTGATTTCGGTTTCGATCCCGAAAATCTTGTGCAGCCTCAGAACCGGATAATACTGGTTGCGAACCATGATGATCTCGTTCATGTCGGTGTCGTAGTGAAGGCTGGACTGGTCCACCTTGAACGACTGGCGGATATTGTTGATCGGAATCGTGAACACCGTCTCGCCGACAGAAATTTTCATACCGTTCACAATGGCCAGCGTAAGCGGGATTTTAAAGAGAATTTTGGTTCCCTTCCCAACCTCGCTGATCAGGGAAACGTCTCCTCCGACCTTCTCCACATTCTTTTTTACAACGTCCATTCCCACGCCCCTGCCGGAATATTCCGTTACAACTTCGTTGGTGGAAAATCCGGGCATAAGCAGGAAGTTGTAGATTTCCCGGGCGGAATACTCTTTTTCCGGCTTTTTCAGCAGTCCCTGTCTTTTCGCTTTCTGCAGGACGTATTTCTTATCGATTCCCTTCCCGTCATCCTGCACCGAAATCAGGATCTCGCCGCCCGTGTTCTGAGCGGAGAGCGTAACGGTGCCTGTGGGAGATTTGTTTGTCTGCGCGCGTTCTTCCTTTGTCTCAATTCCGTGGTCCATAGCGTTTCGGACCAGATGCATGATCGGATCACCAATATTGTCAATGATGGTTTTGTCCACTTCGGTATCCTCGCCGACCATGACCAGCCGGACATCCTTGTCCAGCTTTTTGCTCATATCGCGCACGATACGGTTCATTTTCTGGAATACGCCGGAAATCGGCACCATCCGGATGGACATTACGATTTCCTGAAGCTCGTCCGTCAGCTTGCGCAGCTGGCGGGACGCCTTGTTAAAGTTATTGTCTACACCCGCGCCGCTCTGGGCGGAAGGAGTCGTTGTCACCATGGACTCGGTAATAACGATTTCCCCCATCAAATCCATCAGGTTGTCCAGCTTGGAAAGATTGACGTTAATCAGATTCTGCTTAACGGAGCCATGGTTGGTTCCCTGGGTTTCCTGACCGGCCGCGCTGTTCCCCGAAGCGGTTTTTTCAGCAGATTCTGCTTTTGGCGCATTTCCCGGTTTGTCTAAAACAGTATAATTTTTGGTATAGACAAAATTTTCGATAATTTTCAGCACGCTTGTCAGGCCCTGCTGCTCTTTAAAGGAAATCAAAAAGCCGTTCTTGGTAATTTCCTCGGCGCTGGCGGAATTCGTTTCGATATCCTGCGGGAAGTACCGGATATCCGAATAAATATCCTTGATAGCATTCACCAGAATGATTGCGCGAAGATTTTCCATCTCTGTTTCTTCATCGAAAAACACCCTGACGGAATAGGGATAATCAGGATCCGCCTGGGCGGGAACGGCAGATGCCTGAATCTGTTTGGAAGCTTCTTCCATGGGAATGGCTTTGGACGGAACCGCAGGCTGTTCGGAAGCCGGTGCGGGAGCCGGGACCTGAGGTTGAATTTCGTCCTGCTTGGGTTCTTTTTGAGAAATCTTTTTAAGCAAATCGTTAATTTCCTGCTCAAAAGTGCCGATATCTGTTGTAAGCGGCTCATTGTTTTCCACCTTGGATATTTCGTCCTTGATAAAGTCGCTGGAACGGAACATCAGCTCGAAAAGCTCCGCGTTGTACTTTTCGTCAATGCCGTTCTCGCGTACATAGTAAAACAAATCTTCCGCCTTGTGCGAAATCGTCATCAGACTGTTGAACTGCATCATGGCGGAAGAGCCTTTAATTGTATGCATGATTCTGAAGATCTCATTGATGCTGTCGGTATCGAAAGCATCCGCCTTCTCGCAGTTAATCAAAATTTCATCAAGGTGCTCGAGCAGGTCGTTTGCTTCAAATAAATATACTTCCAGCATGGATTCCATATTGTTGTCCATTAATTTTCACCGCCTAATAATACTTTGTAATATATATATCGTAACAAATTTTATAAAATTAACGCCAATTTATATTTTCGAGGTGATTTTATGCCCGATAACCTGAGAATTAACGCACCCGTTACCACAAATGAAAGCCTCCCGAAAATTTCATCGACAAAACAGCCGGAATCCATGGTACCCATCGACCCTACGAAAGTGCTTCAGCCAAATACTGACAAGCAGGGCAACCAAAACAGCAACTTTGATCTGCTGCTAAACCGGAATTCCGTTTTCAGTAAATTTCTGCAGCAGTTGGGCGAAGCGCCCGCGCTTTCACAGACTTTGCAGAAAATCGTATTTGAAACCTTCAGCCGCTCGGAAAACGCCCACGACAACAGGCCGGTTTCCCTACTGATGAAACAGCTCTCCGCCGCAATGAAAATGCAGCCGGACGATATGTTGAAAAACCTTATGTTTCAGGGAAACAATCACACGAAATTTACCGGTCCCGTATTCGACATTCTCCGAAACCTGATGAGCGAATATCCGGAAAACGGCCTGGAAAAGCCTCTGGCCGATTTTCTGAAGGCGTTCGACGGGTATTTTTCAATCTCGGAAACCACATCGGCAATCACCGGGAACCTTGACACCCTCGCCCGTCAGATTCCCGGCGCCTACGGCAAACAGTTGCGGGAGCTGGCGGATCAGATGATGACCGAGCAGCCTGTCAACAGCATGGATAAAAACCTCAACCTGCTGAAGGAGAAAGTTCTTCCCCTTTTGAGCAAATATGTCGCTTCCACCAACGATTTCGGCGCGGCAAGGGACACCATTACCCTTTTGGTTCATCATATCGCCCGCCTGAACACCAGCTCCCATCAGGAAGTCGTGGAGAAGCTTACGGCACTGCTCGACTACTGTAAATACGAGCTCAATCTGTCCGAGGACAAAATGGGCCAAATCCGGGCCATGTTTCTGAAGAGCGTCACCAACGCCGCCCAAAAGCCGGAAAACCAGCTGTACGATTCCCTGATGAAGGTTCTTTCCGAAAACCTGCGCCAAAACCCTGCCGGTGTGAACCAGTCGGCTTACAAGGATACGGTTCTCTCTCTGCTGCTGGACAACAGCGTTTATATGCCCTTCACCCATCTTCTGCTGCCGCTGAATTACAACGGTCAGTTTCTGTTTTCAGAAATCTGGATCGAAAAAGACGACGACAGCGGAAAATCTTCAAAAAGAAGCCGCGGGGAACCGAAGCCGGTCCGGCTCTATCTGTCGTTCGACATCAAGGCTCTGGGAAATTTTGAAGCTTCCATTGTCCTTTCCCATGGAAAAGCCGACGTTCAGATGCGCTGCCCTCCCGCTTTAATGAAAAACAGCCGGGAAATCGGCAGCCGGATTTCCGAAATATTTTCTAAAAACGGCCTGTCCGCGCAGAACGTTGAGTTTCTGCAGGAAGGCAGCCCAAGCATAGAAAAGCAGATTTTAAAAAGAATCTACGAAAGGAAGAATGTCATCGATGTCACAGTATGACCTGAAGAATCAAGCCGCCGCCCTGCGGTATTCCCAGAATTCCCCGCACAGCGCGCCGGTTGTCGTTGCTTCCGGTTCCGGCTACGCGGCGCAGAAAATCATAGACATTGCGCAGGAGAACGGCGTGCCGGTTTACCACGACGACTCTCTCGCTTCCCTCCTTTCCCAGCTGGAAGCGGGAACGGAAGTCCCCCCTGCACTCTATCAGGCTATCGTCGACATTTACCTGTACTTTTTAAACTACTCCTTTGACGCCGCGGAAAAGGGGACGGCTCCTTTGCAGAACAGCCCCGCATCAGAAAAAAACACGGAAAAACAGATATTTTCCGAGCTTTCATACTAATTATTTAAAAATTGAGCCGATATATATCTATAGGATTTTTTATGTGACCTGATGATTATGTGCCGCCAAAATAGTGCCGGGATTGGCAGCGTAAAAACTCTTACCGAAACGGCAGCGGTAGAAAAGGTGAAACAGTATGGCAGAAACAGCAGTAAAAAACAAAATCACGACCTCGGCCAATGAGAATATGACGACGGAAAAATATCTTACTTTCTTTATTGAAGGACAGCTGTTCGCAATTCCGAGCAGCCAGGTGGTCGAGATCATCCGGATGCAGCCCGTCACCTTCATCCCCAAATTGCCGCCTTTTATCATCGGCGTTATTAATCTGAGGGGAAAAATTGTTCCGTTGGTGGATATCAGGCTGAAGTTTAACAAGGCTCCAACAGAGTATGATGATCACACCAGCATCATCGTAGCTGAGACCGGCGATCTGAGCGTCGGATTCATCGTCGACAGCGTAAATGACGTCACAAACGTTTCCAAAAACCAGATCAGCGAGACCCCCAGATTCGCAAGGGACACGGCAAATCATTTTGTAAAGGGAATTGCCACCCTGAACGAAAGCGCGGTCATGCTTCTGGATATTGAAAAAATCCTTTCAGACGGCGAGGAAGTCCAACTCCCTGTTAAGTGATTTTGCCGAATACGTTTGTTTTGGAGGTTTTTCCCATGTATCCGCTTTCTGAACAATATCAGCACTCGCCCTGCGAAATCAAGACTCTTACCAACGAATTGCTCGCTACCGGAATCCTCAGCGAAATCCGTAAGGACTCCGTTAAAATTCAGAACAGCTTTGACATCCTGCCGACCCTGCACTGCAATATCCCTGTGAAAATCAATATTTACAATGATTCTCTGGGCTTCAAAGTACTGATTGGGAAGGTTTTTCTCTCCACCTCGGAAATGATGACGATTACGGACCTGCAAAGCCTTGCCGAATTTGAACGAAGAAGCTTTTTCCGCCTGAAGGTCAGCATTCCGACGCGGGCTTTCCTGCTTCAGGAGGATTCCTCGCCTGAAGAGGTGGAAACGAAACTGTTCGGCGTAACCGTGACGGATCTGAGTTTGAGCGGCGCATTTATTACAACGGGGGAATCTCTTGATATTGGCCAGTCCTTTATCATGACGCTGGGCCTGTATGATATGGAGGTCACGTTCCGCTGTCAGGTTCAGCGAACCGAGCCCGTAAATGATGCGCTGAATGGATACGGCTGTGCTTTTCTGGATAATTCAACCCACCAGTTTGACCTTTTATGCAAGTATATTTTTGAAATGCAGAGGGAACAAATCAAAAACTCACGCGAAGAAAAAGGCGAGTCGAAATAAGATACTCATATTTAATATTGATGATAGGGTGGTAAAAAATGGAGAACGAAAAAAATCTGGCATTATCGGATGAGGAAATAGAAACCAATGAAATGAAGGGCAAGTACCTGACCTTCTGGACCGATCACCAGCTGTTCGGCGTTCCAATCTCGGACGTGGTCCAGATCATTGGCAAACAGGAGATCACACCCATCCCCGACTCCCCCAGCTACGCCAAGGGAGTCATCAATCTCCGCGGCGATATCATCCCTGTGATAGACGTGCGCCTGAGGTTTAAGAAAGAAGAAGTGGAATACGACGAGCACACCTGTATTATCGTAACAAAAATTGAAGAGACCCACATAGGGTTCATCGTGGATTCCGTCGATGAGGTTACAACTATCGGCGACGAAAATATTTCGCCCGCCCCACGGATGTCCAAGGATCGTACCACGGCATACCTGACCGGTATCGGAAAGGTGGAAAACAAAGTCGTCATGCTGCTGGACACCAGCAAAATACTGAACGAGGAAGAAATTGAAATTGTCAGTAATGCTGCAAAAGCAGAAGTAGAATAAACACATAGAGGGGAACTATATAAAATGCGATTGGATAATATAAAAATCTCAAGAAAACTGATGTTTTCATTTGTTGCGGTGGCGGTGCTGTCCATCGTCTGCAGCGGGGCCGCAGTTTATCTGTACCTGAAATCCAGCGCCCTTTTCCCACTGGCTATTGTATTGATTGTGGTTGCCTGCTTCACATCAATCCTTGTTGCCAAGCTTACCTCGGTCAGAATCCGCCGCCCAATTGCGGAGCTGACGCAGACCGCCGAACAGATGGCCCAGGGAAATCTGAATGTGGACATCCAGTACCAGTCAAAAAATGAAACCGGAAAACTTGCAAAAGCATTTTCCGATACCGTCTCGGAGCTGAAACAAAACATCAATGAAATCACAGAAACTTTAGACGAAATGGCAAGCGGTAATTTCGACATCCAAATTTCCCGTGATTTTCAGGGTGATTTTGCAAAAATCAGAACGGCGCTTGAAAATATTTCCTCCAAACTGAACACCTACATGATACAAATCGACCGTTCCGCCGATCAGGTCACGAGCGGTTCCGTACAGGTTGCAAGCGCAGCTCAGGCTTTGGCGCAGGGTGCTACCGAACAGGCCAGTTCTATTCAGGAGCTGTCGGCCTCCATTACCGAAATTTCAGAACAGGTAAAGCAGAATGCCGCCAACGCGGCGGAAGCGAACAGGGCTTCTACCGAAGCTGAAAATAAAATTCAGGGTGTCTCTCACGAAATGAACCAGATGCTGCAGGCGATGAGCGAGATCAGCGAGTCGTCCACCAAGATCAGCAATATCATCAAAACCATTGACGACATTGCGCGCCAGACCAATATCCTCGCTCTAAACGCCGCTGTGGAAGCGGCCCGCGCCGGCGCGGCCGGAAAAGGCTTTGCCGTTGTCGCGGACGAAGTCCGCAATCTTGCGAGCAAGAGCGCGGATGCGGCCAAGAACACTACCGCCCTGATTGAAAATTCGCTTTTGGCAGTCGAAAAAGGCAAGAAAATTACGGACGCCACTGCGGCCACTCTGAACGACGTTATTCAGGCGACCCTGAAATCCACCAATTTGATCACCAGCATTTCAGAAGCTTCCAACGCACAGGCAACCGCAATCAGTCAGGTCACTCTGGGTGTGGATCAAATTTCCGCCGTGGTCCAGACCAATTCCGCCACTGCCGAACAGAGTGCGGCGGCAAGCGAAGAAATGTCCAGCCACGCACGGAATCTGAAAAAGCTGGTCGGCCAATTCCACGTCAAAACCGATGCGAACGACGACATTCCGGAATCCGCCGATACACAGCCTGTACTGGATATGGCCGTTGGACAGGATTTTTCATTACCGAAATACTAAGCGATTCCTCTTTTCTAAATACAGGGAGGGCATCAGACCGTGGTCTGATGCCCTCCCTGTATTTTGTTCAATAATTTTCCGCCGTTTTCACATCACAGATATTTTCTATAACAATATTCTGTACGTCGCGCTGCATACATAAATCCATCAGGGCATCCGGCTTATTGAAAAGGCGGATCACCGGCCTGGACGGATTGTAATCGTTTTGTTTGACAATAATGGCAAGCTCTCCGTTGCTCAGCTTAACGCATGAGCCAATCGGATAAGGAGCAACCTTGTTCAAAAACGCCCGTACAATGGCAAGGTCGAACGCGATGCCGCTGGAACCCATGATGTATTCAATCGCTTCCGCAGGGGTCGACGGCTTTCTGTATGGTCTGAACGAGGTTAAAGCATCGTAAACATCGGCCACGGAAATAATTCTTCCGAACAAAGGAATATCGTCGCCGGAAAGGCCGTTGGGATAACCGGTCCCGTCATATTTTTCATGATGCGTAAGGACACCGGCGCAGATTGCATTGTTGGCCAGATGGTGCTTTAAAAAGAATTCCGCACCCTTGGCGGGGTGCTGCTTGACAATATTGAACTCCTCGGCCGTCAGCTTGGAGGGCTTTGCAATAATGGAAATAGGTACCGCCATTTTTCCGATATCGTGAAGCAGGGCGCACAGACCGAGGTCATACAGATCCTGCGTTTTCAATCCCAGCTCAAGTCCAATGGCAATGGAAAGAATGGAAACTCCCAAAGAATGGTTATATGTATAATCGTCATACATCTTCAAGTTTGCAATACTGATTTTAGCCTCTATGTTACATCTTAATGAATTGACAAGCTTTTTGGAAATATTCATCGTTTGGTTGATGCTGCTGACGTTAATTTTCTGTGCTACCTGATTGAACATGTCGTATACCTGATGGATATTGCTGAGGGCTTCCTGCCGCAGTTCCCTCTTGACCGGCTGCCTGGCATGTGACTGCGCCGTGGTGATTGTTCGTTCTTTCTCCTGATCGGTATGAATATAAGCGCCAAGAATATCGAATTCGTGCAGTTTTTCAATATATGTCTGCGTTAACATCTGCCCGCATCGCAACATAATGATTTTTGAAGTGATGCTGTTAAACAGATAAATATCTCTGTCCAGGACCATTCCCGCCTTCAATTTGTCAATCGAAACAAAAGTCATATTCCATACCATCCCCTTATATTTTCAAATTCGGATCAATTGTGTCTGTGTATCCATATCATACCATATTACAATATATATCGTCAAAAGAAAGTGCTTCTTTAAAGATAATTTTATGATCTTTTATGCTTTTGCTAATTTTTTAGGCTTTTCATACGATATATAAGACAAAGAGGTTGATGTAGAAGGCATTTTCTGTCAGGAGGTAAAATTTATGATCAGTACAGCGTCATCGAGCCTTGCAGCTTCACTGAATGCAACGGCAACTTCGTCCAAGCGTATGAGCGGTCTGGTATCCGGATTGGATACGGACACGCTGGTCAAACAGCTGACGTCGGGAACGCAGAGTAAAATAGACAAACAGGGACAATTAAAGCAGATTGCCCTTTGGAGACAGCAGTCCTACAGGGAAGCCACAACAGCCCTGCAGGAATTCCAATCGAAATATTTTTCTTCGGCCACCAGCAGCTCCAGCATTCTGAACGCGGCCTTTTTCAATTCAACATCCATCAAGAACACCTCTTCCTTTTTAAATGTGAGCGGAAGCGCAAGCACCGCTAAAAATATGGTCGTGACCGGCATCACACAGCTCGCACAGCAGGCCGGTTTTGCTTCCAAGCACAAGGTGTCGAATCAAACGATTTCCGGCGCCGTGAGCGACGTCTGGCAGCCGAGCACGGTTGCGGGTTCCTCCATTACAGTCAATTATGACGGTAAGGATTATCAGTTTGCCCTTGACAGTGATTTTACGCTGACAAGCGGCGATAGTGACGCGCTCAGCAAGGTTACGGACGCTTTGAACGCAGAGATCGCCAAAACCGACAAACTTGCCGGCAATGTAAAATTTGCCGTTAACGAAGATGGAAAAGTCACTTTGACGAAAACAGGCTCTTCCGGCGCGGATATTAAAATAACGGACGGAAGCGAAAACCTTCTTAAGGGCTTAGGCTTATCGAAGGATACCTCCGGCAGCACCACCATAGAAGGCGGCACTTCCGATACGGAGAGCTTCTTTAAAAGCACTCTGACCGCAGGCTCCACATTGGATATCAAAATCGACGGTAAAGACTATACGCTGACTATCCCCTCCAATACGTCCATATCGTCGGATGATTCTCTCGGAACCATGTCTGTGAAAACCATTCTGGAGGAAGCGATCCGTTCCAATCCCGATTTAAAGGATAAACTAAGCGTAGATATCTCTGGCAATACTGTTTCTTTCAGCAGTTCAGCCGGGGATCTAAGTATCACTGGCGGAAGTCAGAATTTGCTACTAGGCCTTGGCCTAAAGCAGGAAGACGGTTCCATTGCCTCTTCCGGTACCTACAACCGTGAAAAGCTGGTAAGTAACTATCTGGGCGATTCTCTTTCCGGTTCGACCCTGACAGTCAGCCTGGACGGGGTCGACAAATACATCACCTTTAAGGAAAGCGAAAAAGGGAGTTATTCAACACCTGCCGATTTAGCCGCCTATATTCAAAAGAGCCTGACGGCCTCCTACGGAAAGGATGTCGACGGAGACAGCAAATTTCAGGTTTCTTACGACGATGCTACAAAAAGCCTGAATTTTAAAGCGGCGAGTGGCACCTCTGTGATTGCGATTGAATCGAGCGACGTGTCCGGCGTTCTGGGAAAAACCGGAGCGCTGGGTATGTATGCGGGCGAAACGAATCGCCTCAACACCAACAAGGATCTGGAAGACGTACAGGAAAACCTGAACGGTGAAACCTCTCTGAAAGCATCTTCAGACGGTACTTACGGCATTACCATCAACGATAAGACATTCACCTTTAAAAGCACCGATACCATCAACACCATTATGAAAACCATCAACAATGACGCACAGGCCAACGTGACCATCTCTTATTCCAGTGTTAACGATACGTTCAGCGTAGCCGCAAAGAACGGCGGCAGCGGCAGCCGTGTAGACATTGCAAATGTCGGCGACGGGAACCTTGCCACTGTGCTTTTCGGGACTGTGCCGGCAAAAGACGCGAGTGGAAATTACATTGAGAATGCCGACGCGTACAGTCTGCAAAAGCCGCAGGACGCTAAAATGACAATCAGCTTTGACGGCAATCCGGCAAACGCGATTGAAATCACAAGAACGGAAAACAAGTTCACACTGGACGGCGTCGACTTTGAATTGCTGGCAAAGACAGATCCCGCCACCGTTTCCGCAGAAAAACCCATTACTTTTTCCGTCAACAACCAGACGGATGATCTGTACGACAAGATCAAAAGCTTTGTGGAAGATTATAACGCGATTATCAAGCTGTGTAACGACAAGGTCAGCGAGCGTAAGGATACGGACGCAATCTATAATCCTCTGACGGACACGCAGAAGGCGGACATGAGCGAGGATGAAATCAAGAACTGGGAAGCAAAGGCGAAAAAAGGAATTTTAAACGGCGATTCCATTTTGAGCAGCCTCAGCACCGATCTGCGCAGTTCTATGACGGATCAGGTCGCGTCGATGAAAGCCGCTCTTTACGAAATTGGCATTGCGACCAAAGCCAACGATTATTCCGCTAACGGCCAGCTGACCATCGACGAAGATACGTTGAAGAACGTTCTAAACAACAATCCGGACAAAGTAGCCTCCCTGTTCACCAGCGAGGACGGCATTGCGGCCCGGATGCAGAACGTCATTAACAAAAATATCAAGACCACCGGCGGTGACGGCATCTTAATTGCAAAAGCCGGTGTGGACAACAGTACAAAGGTGGACACCAGTACCCTGACAAAAGAAGTAACTGATTATAACTCAAAAATCAAGGAGCTGAAAACGCTTCTCGCAACACAACAGGAGCAATATTACACGAAATTCACCCGTCTGGAACAGTATCTGAGCAACATGAATTCCCAGGCCTCCCTGTTCCTGACCAACCCCTCAAGCTGACAGCCTCGATAGAATCAAACCCGCAGGAGGATGAAAATCATGCAGAGCAATCCGATTATGCAGTATAAGGAGCAATCCGTCAACACCATGTCCAAAGGAGAACAGCTGGTCACTTTGCTGAATGAAGCGCTAAAAAACCTTCATTACGGTTCTATGATGCTGAAGGACAAAAACTACGCCACGGCTGAAAAGTGTACCGGGAAAAGCAAGAATATTTTCAGCTACCTCTCTTCCGTGTTGGACTGGAATTATGAAATCACTCATGATTTATATGATCTGTACTATTTCTTCAATCAGGAGATCATCAAAGCGGAAGTCAGACGAGACGCCGCCGTGCTGGATGAATTGGTACCGTTGGTGGAACAAATGCGGGATACGTGGGAAGAAGCGGAAAAACTGAGCCATATCAATAAAAACAGCGGGGTTTGATACCCTTGCCCTGCGGAGGAGTTATGTCAACAGATAATATCATTGCCTGCCTTGATCAAAAAGTGATCTTACTGACTCAAATTTGGGATCTGACAAAACAAATTGAACTGCGCTGCATGCAGGACGATATACAACTGGACGATTTTTTGGAACAGCGCGGCATGTTTATTGCGCGTATCAATAAGTGTAACAGCCTGATCGACCGGCTGACCGCAGAGTTCCCGCCGGAGCAGCGGGAACGCATGGAAAAGCTCCTGAACGAAAAAACACCGGAAGCGGACTGTGTCAGCGAAGAAGAACTGCGTATTTGCAAGCTATCCCAAGAGTGCAGGGGCATCCTGCAGAAAGCGGCCGTGCTGGATCAGTCTGCCCGCGACAAACTCCGGAAGCAATGCGACGAGCTCAGAGAAAAAATCAATCAGGGCCGCCGAACCGAAGGACATAGCAGCATGTTTCAAGACGCCAAATAAAATTTAATAAAAAACAAAGGTTTTCTTTCAAATCCGCTTGGAAGAAAACCTTTGTTTTTTTGTCCATGGTATTTCCTTCAGATTAATAGGTCTTGATCCCGTTTGAGAAGGATTTAACCACCATCCTGCCGTCTTCTGTATAAA
>UREO01000022.1 GCA_900546895.1 uncultured Oscillospiraceae bacterium | reverse complement strand
CTACACCGTCTAATTCGTCGGCAGCGTCAGATGTGTATAAGAGACAGGTGTAGGGGAGCTCTCCGGTGCCTTCCACCTTCAGCGTTTTACTGACCGTTGTGCCATCGGAAGCCGTAAAGGTCAGCGTCGCTTCACCGTTCCCCATAGCCCCAACGTCAAAATAATAAGTTCCGTTCTCCACGTCCTCCAGGAAAACTTCTACTACGGACGGATCGCTGGATTCTCCGGTAAGCGTCAGCGCAGGATCGCTGACGGTCGCTTCCATCCCGTAATACATGGAATTGAGATTCAATGTTTCCAATTCGTTGAAATCGTCTGAGAAGGTAATTTGTGTCTCTTCTTCCGCCGCAAAAGCCGCCGTATTTCCGAATATCGAAAACACGAGCGTAAGCGCCAGAATCATGCTGAACACCTGCAAGGTTTTTTTCATGGTTCATTCCCTTTCATTCTGTAAAATTCTTTCCCAATGTTGGCATTTCTGACCTCCATATTGTATAGGAGTCCCGATACAGAATAAAATGAAAAGAAGAATAATTCTATATTGTAATTATTGCCAGTTTTTATGCCGGTTTTAACCGGTAAAATCCCCATGTGCTTCCTAAAAAAGCACCAATATTTATTAGGTTTTCTGCCAGATTTAAAAAGATATCGTTTGCCCATCTTTTCAGGTCTCTTTTTGAGGGGGATGAGGATTTGGCCCCCTCCGTAAGTGAGCTGGCAGGCATAGCCTGACTGAGGGAGTCCCCCCGCAGCTTACGGGCTCCCTTCGACGCGCCGAGCGCACCTCCTTCCTCTTAGAGGGAGGCGGCGGTTTAGCTTGACTGAAAAAAAGTTAGCGAACCAAAAAAGGCCGCCGCAAAAGCGACAGCCTTGATCCGTAAACAATGAAATTAAACCAGCTCGATAATTCCCATCTCTGCGGCGTCACCGCGGCGAGGACCAAGCTTGCTGATGCGCGTATAGCCGCCGTTGCGGTCGACATACTTCGGAGCAATCTCATTGAACAGTTTATTCGCAACGTCTTCCTTTGTAACAAAGGCCAGAACGAGACGCTTGTTGTGCAGATTGTTTTCCTTTGCAATCGTTATCATCTTCTCGGTCATGGAGCGGACCTCCTTGGCGCGAGTCACTGTGGTTTCGATTTTGCCATTCTCTAAAAGAAAGGTAACCATCGCCCTTAACATGGCGGTTCTGTGGTCAGTGTCTCTTCCGAGCTTTCTGGTTCCGGGCATCGAAATATCACTCCTTTACCTTAGGTTGTTTGCGCAATTATTCGTCATCCTTGCGCAGATTAAAACCGAGAGAGGCCATCTTCCAGACAACCTCCTCAAGGGATTTGCGTCCGAGGTTGCGCACCTTCATCATATCCTCCTCGGATTTGTTGATGAGGTCTTCAACCGTATTGATACCGGCACGCTTCAGGCAATTGAAGGAACGAACCGAAAGGTCGAGCTCCTCAATGGTCATTTCCAGCACCTTTTCCTTGCCCTTGTCGTCCTTTTCGACCATGATCTCCGTGCTGCTGCCCTTGTCGGACAGATCAACAAACAGATTCAGATGCTCGGTAAGGACTTTCGCGGCCAAAGAAACCGCTTCCTGCGCGCCGATGGTTCCGTTCGTCCAAACTTCAAGTGTGAGCTTGTCAAAATCGATGCTCTGACCCACACGGGTTGGCTCCACATTAAAATTCACCTTATAAACAGGAGTATAGATGGAATCAACCGGAAGCTCCCCGATCACGTTTGCGTTCATGTTTTGCTTGTTGCGCTCGGCAGATACATATCCGCGCCCCTTATCCAGGGTCAATTCCATATACAGCTTTGCTCCGTCGCCCAGAGTCGCGATGTGCATCTCCGGGTTCAGGATTTCAACCTCGCTGTCGCACTTGATAGAGTCGGCCGTTACATTGCACGGGCCTTCCGCAGCAATTTCCACTGTTTTCGGTCCATCGCAATGGAGCCTGGCGGTCAATCCCTTGATGTTAAGCACGATCTCAGTGACGTCCTCTTTCACTCCGGGTACGGTTGAAAACTCATGAAGAACACCGTCTATTTTGATAGACGTAACTGCAACGCCCGGCAGCGAAGATAAAAGAACACGCCTTAAACTATTGCCCAGGGTTGTGCCAAAGCCACGCTCAAGCGGTTCCACAACAAATTTGCCATAGGTTCCGTCATTACTTAAAACTTCTGTCTCTATTTTTGGCTTCTCAATCTCGATCATTAGCGACCCTCCTTGACATATAGCGGATTAATTTATCAGCCATGATGTTTTTTATGCTGTCATAAAACGGCATTACTTGGAGTACAACTCAACGATGAGAGTCTCATCGACTGCAAGGTCAATATCCTCACGGGTTGGTAATGCAATGATTTTGCCTTCCAGAGTATCACGATTGATGTCAAGCCACTTCGGAACCGGATGAGCCGAGTTCGCTTCAATGACAGCCTTGATTTTTTCGCTCTGACGGCTCTTCTCTTTAATGGAAATCACTTCGCCCGGTTTTGTCAGGTAGGAAGGGATATCCACTCTTTTGCCGTTCACAGTAAAGTGTCCGTGAACCACCAGCTGACGAGCTTCCGCTCTGGAGTTGCCCCAGCCCAAACGGTAAACCACGTTGTCAAGGCGGGATTCCAAAATTGTGAGCAGTTCGTCACCGGTCTTTCCTTCTTTGCGTGTCGCAAGGTCGTAATAGCCCCTAAACTGGGACTCCAGTACACCATAGAAACGTTTTGTCATCTGTTTTGCACGCAACTGAAGGCCATACTCAGAGGTCTTTTTGCGGCCCTGACCATGCTGGCCCGGAGCATATGCCCGGCGGGTTACCCCGCATTTATCCGTGTAGCATCTTGCGCCCTTCAGAAAAAGCTTCTGGCCTTCCCGGCGGCAAAGCTTGCACACAGCGTCTGTATATCTTGCCATATTATGGTTGCACCTCCTATATCGGTTTTGTTACTATACGCGTCTTCTCTTCGGAGGACGGCATCCGTTGTGCGGAATCGGAGTAACATCTTTAATCATGCTGACCTCAAGGCCTGCGCCCTGAAGTGCGCGGATAGCCGCTTCACGGCCTGCGCCCGGTCCCTTTACAAAAACCTCAACCGTTTTCATACCGTGCTCCATCGCTGCTTTCGCGGCAGTCTCGGCGGCGGTCTGAGCGGCGAAAGGAGTGGACTTTCTGGAACCTCTGAACCCTAATTCACCTGAGCTTGCCCACGAGATCGCGTTGCCCTGCGTATCCGTAATGGTAACGATCGTGTTGTTGAAGGTGGACTGGATGTGAGCGGCTCCGCGATCTATATTTTTACGCTCACGGCGTCTGCGAACTGCGGTGCCTTTTTTAGCTGCGCCTTTCTGTGCTGCCATCTTTTGAATCCCTCCCTATTACTTCTTCTTGTTGGCCATGGTCTTTCTGGGACCTTTGCGTGTACGCGCATTGGTTTTGGAACGCTGGCCTCTTACCGGCAGACCCTTGCGGTGACGGACACCACGGTAGCAGCCGATTTCAATCAGTCTCTTAATGTCAAATGCTACGTCGCGGCGAAGATCGCCTTCAACGCGGCAGTGATGTTCGATATACTCTCTGAGCTTTGCCGCATCATCTTCTGTTAAATCCCTTACACGGATGTTCGGGTCGACGCCTGTTTCTGCACAAATATCCGTTGCAGTCTTGCGGCCGATGCCGAAAATATAGGTAAGAGCAATTTCGATGCGCTTATCTCTGGGCAGATCAATACCTGCTATACGCGCCATACTGGTTGCACCTCCACTGTTAATAGGTTTGCGCCAAATTAGCCCTGGCGCTGCTTATGCTTCGGGTTTTCACAGATTACCATGACTTTACCCTTGCGTTTAATAATTTTGCATTTTTCACAAATTTTCTTGACAGAAGGTCTTACTTTCATTTGTGCGCCCTCCCTTAGCGAGTGTTTGTTTTACTTTGAACGCCACGTAATACGTCCGCGCGTCAGATCGTAAGGCGACAGTTCGATTGTGACCTTATCCCCCGGCAAAATGCGGATGAAATTCATCCTGAGCTTGCCGGAAATATGCGCGAGTATTGTATGGTGGTTTGGAAGCTCTACCATAAACATTGCGTTAGGCAGCGCCTCGGTAACGATTCCTTCAGTTTCAATTACGTCCTGTTTCGACATTACTTACCCTCCTCTTGTGGAAAACGGTCCCCCAGCGTTGAACTCCCTGAGGGCACCTCGTATTTCACGGTTGGTCTGCATTGAACCTTCGGCCAATACGGTTCTGGTCGGACAAAGGTGTTTCAGCTTTTTCCTTTTCGGGTGATCAAGGCTGCGGCGCCTTCCATCGCAGATCAGTGCGAATCCGGCGTCTGCCTCAAGCACCGTGAAAAAGCCGTCCTTGTCGCGTCCCGCAGCCGACCGGACAACCAGTCCTCTGACAAAGTCCATTGTTTACCCCCTTAATCCGGCAGCGTTAAAATAACCGGGCCGTCCGGAGTAATGGCAATGGAATGTTCGAAATGTGCGGAAAGCTTGCCGTCCGCGGTTACGGTCGTCCAACCGTCCGCAAGGGTTTTGACTTCCTTTACACCCTGGTTAATCATCGGTTCAATTGCAATGGTCATGCCTGGCAACAGGCGCACGCCCCTGCCGGGTGTGCCGTAATTGGGAACACTGGGGTCTTCATGCATCTTCGCACCTACTCCGTGGCCGACAAAATCCCGTACCACCGAGTAACCGCGAGCTTCGGCATACCGCTGGACCGCGCTGCCGACATCGCCGATCCGGTGACCGGCTGTTGCGGCTTTAATGCCTTCAAACAGGCTTTCGCGTGTTGCATCCATAAGGGCCTGCGCTTCATGGCTTACGTCGCCGCATGGGAAAGTCCATGCGTTGTCCCCGACAAAGCCTTCGAAAGTCGCGCCTATGTCAATGCTGACAATGTCGCCCTGCTTGATAATCGTGCCCTTATGTGGTATGCCATGGATAACCACGTCATTTACGGAAATACATGCGCTTGCCGGGAAGCCGCCATACCCGAGGAACGTGGGCTTCGCGCCCTGCTCCTCAATGTATCGGCGGGCGGCACGGTCGATTTCCCAGGTGGAAACACCGGGTTCGACCATCTCGCCGGCCAGCTTTAATGCTCTTGAAGATACCCTGCCCGCATTCCTCATAAAGCTGAGTTCGCGGCTGGTTTTAAGCACTATCATGATTACGCCTCTAATGCGGCAAGAATCAGTTTTGTGGTGTGCCCGACATCCTCTTGCCCTTCTACTGTGCAAAGCTTGCCCTGTTTCAGGTAGTAATCCTTCAGGGGCTCGGTTTGCTCGTGATATACATTTAAACGTTCTTTGACCGTATCCGGGTGGTCGTCCTTGCGCTGAACTAGGGTGCCGCCGCATTTGCTGCAAACGCCCTCCACCTCCGGCTTTTTGTAAAGCAGGTGGTAGCTGGCCCCGCAGTTTTCGCAGACACGGCGTCCGGACATACGCTGCACGATCGTCTTGTCAGAGACCTCAAGGTTGAGGACCCTGTCGATCCGAACGCCCATTTTGTCCAGAGCCTCGGCCTGGGGAATCGTGCGCGGAAACCCGTCCAGAACGAATCCGTTTTTGCAGTCGTCATTGGCCAGACGCTCTTTGATAATGCCAATGACAACCTCGTCGGGAACAAGCTTGCCCGCGTCCACAAAGGACTTGGCGCGAACTCCCATTTCAGTGCCGCTCTTCAGCGCTTCACGGATAATATTACCCGTAGATATTGCAGGAATGCTATAACGCGAGCAGATAACTTCTGCCTGCGTGCCTTTACCGGCGCCGGGGGCGCCGAGAAGGATCAGATTCATATTCTCTCACTCCTTATCAATCAAGGAAGCCTTTGTAATGGCGCATCATCATCTGCGACTCCATCTGCTTCACGGTTTCCAGCGCGACACCAACCAAAATCAGGATGGAGGTTCCGCCGATCGACATGTTGTGCATGCCGGTAGCGGCGCCGAAGGCGATGGGCAGCAGAGCAATAACCGCAAGGAACAGCGCCCCGATTAAAGTGATCTTAGAAAGAATCTTCGCGATAAAGTCAGAAGTAGGTTTGCCCGGACGAATGCCGGGAATCGTGCCATTGTTCTGACGAAGATTATTGGCCATCTCTATCGGATTATACTGAATTGTCACGTAGAAATAAGCAAACATGATAATCAGCAGGAAATACATCAGCGAATAGATCCATCCGGTAGAGGAGAAAGCTTCGAAAAAGCCCTTCCAGAATCCGGTTGTCACCTTATTGCCAAGGAACAGCTGGATCGTACTTGGAATCGAGAGAATGGAACTTGCAAAAATAATCGGCATAACGCCGGACATGGCAACCTTAATCGGAATATGGCTGCTCTGGCCGCCGTACATCTTCCTTCCGACCATACGCTTGGCGTACTGTACGGGAATGCGGCGCTCCGAGTCATTCATAAACACAATGACCCAGATGACCACAAGGAAGATCAGCACAAACAGCGGAACGAAGAAATAGTACTTGCCGTAGGTGGACGCATCCTCATTAGCGGCCTGCAGATACTGTCCCAATAAGCTGATTGTGTGCGGCATCCTCGCCACAATACCGGAAAACAGCAAAATGGAAATACCGTTTCCAATACCCTTTTGGTTGATCTGTTCGCCCAGCCACATCATCAGCGCGGTACCTGCGGTAAACGCCATAATGATGACAAAAGCGGCGAACACCTGCTCCCAGCCCTTGGTGTATTTCGCGATCGGAACACCTTGATAGGAGCTGTTGCGCAGATAAAAGAAATAAGCGGTGCCCTGAATCAAGCCAAGACCGACGGTGACGTAGCGGGTCATGGTACCGATCTTCTTGCGGCCCTCTTCGCCTTCTTTTGCCAGTCTTTCCAGCGCCGGAATAGCAACTGTCAAAAGCTGCATAATAATGGAGCTGTTGATGTAGGGCGTAACGCTCATTGCAAACAGAGTACCGTTTGCAAAAGCGCCGCCGGAGAGCATATCAAGGTAGCTCAGTGCCGAGCCGGTCTTGTCGACCGTGGTCATCAGTCCCTTCAATGCTGCAACATTGAGGAACGGAACGGGAATGACCGCACCGAAGCGGAAAACCATGATGATAAGCAGTGTAAACAGGATCTTTTTACGGAGATCCGGGATGGACCAGGCATTCTTTATTGTTTGAAACAACTTAGATCACCTCTGCCTTCCCACCCGCGGTTTCTATCTTTTGCTTTGCAGCCTCGGAATAAGCAGTAACCTTTACTGTTAATTTTTTTGTTAAATTGCCGTTGGCAAGGATTTTCACCCCGTCACAGCAGGTCTTTACAATGCCCGCATCGATCAGCGCCTGGGTGTCCACCACAGAGCCGTCTTCGAACTTGTCGAGTGTGCCTACGTTGACAGAAACGATAGTTTTAGCAAAAATATTGTTAAACCCTCTTTTCGGAATACGTCTCTGTAAAGGCATCTGGCCGCCTTCAAATCCGGGACGCATGCCTCTGCCCGCTCTGGCCTTTTGACCCTTGTGGCCCTTGCCGGCAGTTTTTCCCTGACCTGAACCGTGCCCCCTGCCAATACGCTTCGGCTCTTTGGTGGAACCGGGTACAGCAGTTAGTTCATGCAACTTCATTTATTCGCACCTCCTTGCTTACGCTTTACTTACCTCGATGAGGTGGATTATCTTGGCCACCTTGCCTTTGGTCTGTTCATTTTCAGGCTGAACGGAAGTGTCGCCGATCTTAAAGAGACCAAGAGCTTGGGCGGTTGCAATCTGGTCCTTTTTGCTGCCGATAAGACTTTTTATCAGCTTTACTTTCAGCTGTGCCATCTTGCTACCCCCTATTAAAGAATATCTTTTACCGACTTGCCGCGTGTTGCAGCGACTTCACCGGCAGTACGCAGCTTGGACATGCCGTCCAAGGTTGCTCTGACTACATTACATGGATTGTTGGAACGCAGGGCCTTTGTTCTGATATCCCTGATTCCGATCGCTTCTACGACCGCACGGACCGGGCCGCCGGCAATGACGCCGGTACCGGGGGCGGCAGGCTTCATCAGGACCCTGCCGGCACCGTACATGCCGATGATTTCGTGTGGGATGGTGGAGCCGCGCATCGCAACCTTGATGAGGTTCTTTTTTGCGTCTTCAATTCCCTTGCGGATCGCGTCGGGAACTTCGCCCGACTTTCCGATGCCGAAACCGACTGTGCCGTTTCCGTCGCCAACTACTACAAGAGCGGCAAACTTGAAGATACGGCCGCCTTTTACGGTCTTGGATACACGATTAATAGCAACTACATGTTCTTTGAGTTCCATAGACGTTGCGTCAATTCTAGCCAAAAGTATTCCTCCTTCTTAGAACTTGAGGCCGCCCTCACGGGCGCCTTCGGCCAGCTCTTTGACGCGGCCGTGAAAAATATAGCCGCCGCGGTCAAATACGACCTCGGTGATGCCCTTTTCGGCGGCACGTTTGGCAATAAGCTCGCCAACCTTACGTGCGGCGTCCTTGTTTCCGCCATTACCATTGAAATCCTTGTCCAGTGTGGAAGCTGCTGCAAGAGTAACTCCCTTTACGTCGTCGATAATCTGGGCGTAGATATTGGTGGTAGAGCGAAATACATTCAGGCGTGGGCACTCTGCTGTGCCGGAAATTTTACCGCGCACCCTGCGGTGACGGTTAAGCCTGGCTCTGTTTGTGTCAGTCTTATTCACCATTTGTTATTCACTCCTTACTTACTTCTTAGCGCCCTTGCCGGCCTTGCCTTCCTTATGGCGGACAAACTCACCGGTATAGCGGATTCCCTTGCCCTTATACGGCTCAGGCGGACGTTTCTCGCGCACTTCCGCGGCAAACTGACCAACCTGCTGCTTATCCGGACCCGAGATCACGATTTTGTTTGCAGCTGGGCACTCGATGGAAATACCATCGATCTCAGGGACGATCACCTGATGAGAATAACCAAGATTCATCACAAGGTTCTTGCCCTGCTTCTGCACACGGTAGCCGACGCCCAAAACGTCAAGCTCCTTTTTAAATCCTTCCGTTACGCCGACGACCATGTTGTGGATCAGCGTGCGGGTCAGACCGTGCAGCGACTTGTTTTCTTTTTCGTCGTTGGGACGGGCGACGAGTACCTCGCTGCCTTCCACAGAAACACTCATATTGCGATGAAATTTCTGGGTCAGCGTACCCTTCGGTCCCTTGACGGTGACAACGTTGCCGTCAACCTTTACGGTGACGCCAGCGGGAATATTTATGGGTTTTCTTCCAATTCGCGACATTACTGCACCCCCTTGTTACCAAATAAATGCGAGAACCTCTCCGCCGACATTCTCTTTGCGGGCCTGACGGTCTGTCATGATCCCCTTCGAAGTAGAAATGACAGCGATGCCCAGACCCTTTAAGACCTTTGGCAGATCCTCTGCGTTGGAATAGATACGAAGGCCTGGCTTACTGACTCTGCGCAGACCGTTGATGGCGGGAGTCTTGTTCTCGCCGTATTTGAGATTCACCTTAATAATGCCCTGTTTGCCGTCCTCTGTTACCGTATAATTCTTTACATAGCCCTCGTCAACAAGAATTTGCACAATGGCCTTTTTCATGTTGGAAGCGGGAATGTCAACCGAATCGTGCTTTGCAGAAACTGCATTGCGAATACGGGTGAGCAAATCAGCAATTGTATCTGTAATTTGCATACCGTTACCTCCTTTGCTAAGCTTTACCAGCTGGCCTTTTTCACGCCCGGGATCTCGCCCTTGTGAGCAAGTTCCCTAAAGCATATACGGCAAATTCCGAACTTGCGAAGGTAGGCATGCGGCCTGCCACAGATTTTGCATCTGTTGTATTCGCGAGACGAGAATTTCGCAACTCTCTGCTGCTTAATTTTCATAGAAGTCTTGGCCACAATATTCCCTCCTTATTTCGCAAACGGGGCGCCCATGAGTGTTAAGAGCTCTCTGGATTCCTCGTCGGTGTTTGCGGTCGTTACGAAACAAATATCCATTCCGCGGACCTTATCGATTTTATCATAATCAATTTCAGGGAAAATCAGCTGCTCTTTCACGCCCATGTTGTAGTTGCCGCGGCCGTCGAACGAGTTCGCGCTGATTCCTCTAAAGTCTCTTACGCGCGGGAGAGCAACATTGAAGAGCCTGTCTAAGAACTCATACATTCTGTCGCCTCTGAGCGTTACCTTTACGCCGATGTTCATGCCCTCGCGGAGCTTGAAGTTGGCAACCGATTTTTTCGCTTTGCAGATCATCGGCTTCTGGCCGGTAATGGATGCGAGATCGGCTGTAATGGCGTCAATCACCTTTGCGTTTTCCTTTGCTTCGCCGGCGCCTACATTGATGACGATCTTCTCAAGCTTCGGAATCTGCATAACGCTCTTGTAAGAAAACTTTTTCATCAGTGCGGGTGCGACGTCTTTTTGGTAAAATTCCTTCAGTCTTGCCATGTCGTTTTATCCTCCCTTACAGCGCTTCGCCGCATTTTTTGCAAACGCGTTCCTTAGTGCCGTCCTCATAAAGCTTATGCGAGACACGTGTGGGTTTGCCGCAGCGGGGGCAAACGACCTGAACCTTACAGGCGTACAGTGCGCCTTCGGCTTTCACAATACCGCTCTGTTCGCCCATTTTGCGGGCTTTAACATGTTTGGAAACCATGTTGCGGCCCTCAACGATGACCTTCCCCTCTTCGGGGCTTACGGCCAGAACTTTGCCCTTCTTGCCGCGTTCTTTGCCATTTAAAATGACGACGGTGTCACCCGTTTTAACATGAACCTTATTATTCATCAGTGAGCACCTCCCATCACAGCACTTCAGGGGCAAGACTTAAAATTTTCAAATAGTCTTTATCACGCAGTTCTCTGGCTACTGGCCCGAAAATACGCGTTCCCCTCGGATTTTTATCGTCTTTGATGAGGACAGCCGCATTTTCGTCAAAGCGGATGTATGTTCCATCATCACGGCGGACGCCGAAAGCAGTGCGAACAATGACTGCCTTAACGACTTCGCCTTTTTTAACAGTGCCGCCCGGAGCCGCTTTTTTTACGGAAGCGACAACCACGTCACCTATATTGGCATACCTTCTGCCGGTACCGCCGAGAACGCGGATGCACATAAGCTGCTTCGCGCCGGTGTTGTCGGCAACGTTGAGGTAAGTCTGCTGTTGAATCACAGTGCGTTCCTCCTTTGCTTAAAGCCAATTACTTGGCTTTCTCTATAATCTCGACGAGACGCCATCTTTTTTCTTTGCTAAGGGGACGGGTCTCCATCACACGCACGCGGTCACCGATTGTGCATTCATTGTTTTCATCATGTGCTTTCAGCTTCACGGTACGCTTGATAATTTTGTTGTAAAGCGGATGCTTTACCCTGTTTTCTATCGCAACCACAATGGTTTTATCCATCTTGTTGCTGACAACCTTGCCAATCTCTGCTTTTCTAATATTCCGATCGCTCACAGATTAATCCTCCCTTCCGTTACGCATTGGCGCTGCCCTTGATTTCGATCTCGCGCAAAATTGTTTTGACACGGGCGATATCCTTTTTGACAGCGGAGATACGCATCGGGTTATCGAGCTGATTAATGGCAAGTTGGAAACGCAGGTTGAAAAGCTCGGCCTTGAGGTCCTTAAGCTTACTTTCCAGTTCTGCTGTCGTTAATTCTCTGACTTCTGAGGCCTTCATTACTGCTCACCACCCGTTTCTTCCTTCTTAACAAACTTGCACTTAATCGGCAGTTTGTTGGACGCCAGACGTAAAGCTTCTCTTGCAGTTTCTTCCGAAACTCCGCCGATTTCAAACATGACTCTGCCCGGTTTTACAACTGCGACCCAGTACTCAGGGGAACCTTTACCGGAACCCATTCGGGTTTCAGCCGGCTTCTGAGTGATTGGTTTGTCTGGGAAAATCTTGATCCACACCTGGCCAAATCTTTTGCAGTAACGCGTCATGGCGACACGGGCCGCTTCAATCTGGTTGGAGGTGATCCATGCCGGCTCTAAGGCCTGAAGGCCGAAATCGCCGTAAGTTACCTTATTTCCGCGGTAGCTCTTTCCGGTCATACGACCGCGATGCACTTTGCGGTATTTTACACGCTTAGGCAACAGCATTATTTACTGCCTCCTTCCTTACGAGGCTTGCGGTTGTCCACAAGGACTTCGCCTCTGTAAATCCAGACCTTTACGCCAATGCGGCCATAGGTTGTGGCGGCCTCGGCAAAACCGTAGTCGATGTCGGCACGGATGGTCTGAAGGGGAATGGTCCCGTCATGATACTGTTCACGTCTTGCGATTTCAGCACCGCCCAGACGGCCGGACACCTGGGTTTTAATACCCTTGGCGCCAAGCTTCATAGCGCGGCCGATACACTGCTTCATCGCGCGGCGGAAAGAAATTCTCTTTTCGAGCTGCTGTGCAATGTTCTCAGCGACGAGCTGCGCGTTCAGGTCGGGGGACTTTACCTCTACAATGTTGATTGTAACAGGTTTCTTGAGGATGCTCTCGCACTGAACGCGGAGCTTCTCAATTTCCGAGCCGCCCCTGCCGATTACCATGCCCGGCTTGGCGCAGTGAATGTGAACGCGAACCTTGGAGGCGTCACGTTCAATTTCAATTTTCGGAACCCCGGCCGGATAAAGCTGCTTCTTCAGCACCTTGCGCAGATTGTAGTCTTCGACGAGGATATCGCCGAAAACGCTGTCCTTCGCGAACCAGCGGGAATCCCAGTCTTTAATAATGCCCACGCGAAACCCGTGGGGATTGATTTTCTGGCCCATAGTTTACCTCCTCTTCCGCCTTATTCTTTTTCCTTGAGCACGAGGGTAACGTGCGAAGTTCTTTTTTCAATTCTGAACGCGCGACCCTGCGCTCTGGGACGAATGCGCTTGAGGATCGGGCCCGGACATACGAAGCATTCCGCAACGTAAAGTCTGGAAACATCCATATTGTGGTTATTCTCAGCGTTAGCCATGGCCGACTTCAATAATTTCTGAAGATATTCCGTAGCGGCCTTTGGTGTATTCTTGAGGATAGCCATTGCAACGTCAGCCGGCTTGTTGCGAATGAGATCAAGCACGATCTGAACCTTGCGGGGTGAAATACGGGCGTACTTTAAATAGGCCCTTGCTTCCATGCTATACACTCCTTTCGGCCGTTATCTTGTCGGCGATGATGTTTTGGAACCGGAATGTCCCTTGAAGGTTCTGGTTGGGGCAAACTCGCCGAGCTTGTGACCGACCATATCTTCCGTTACATAGACCGGAACATGCTTGCGGCCGTCGTGGACCGCGATGGTATGACCAACGAAATCAGGAAAAATAATGGAAGCCCTGCTCCATGTTTTGATGATTTTCTTTTCGCCGGCCGCGTTCATTTCTTGAATCCTTTTAAGCAGCACAGGCTGAACATAAGGACCCTTTTTTATGCTTCTGCCCATAGATGATAAGCTCCTTTCTGTACGCCTTATTTGCCGTTTCTGCGCTTGACGATAAATTTATCGGAGCGGTTGTGGTGAGCGCGGGTTTTATAGCCGAGAGCCGGTTTACCCCACGGGGTAACAGGTCCCGGACGTCCCACAGGGGCTTTGCCTTCGCCGCCGCCGTGCGGATGGTCGTTCGGGTTCATAACGGAACCGCGAACTGTCGGTCTCCAGCCCATGTGACGTTTGCGTCCGGCTTTGCCGAGCTTCACGTTCTCATGGTCGATGTTGCTGACCTGGCCAATGGTGGCCATGCAGTTGACCGGCACGTTGCGAAGTTCACCGGAGGGCAGTCTTAAAAGAGCCATTCCGTTTTCCTTCGCCATCAGCTGGGCCATATTGCCGGCAGCGCGTGCCAGCTGGGCGCCCTTGCCCGGGTAAAGCTCAACATTGTGGATAAAGGTACCGGTCGGGATATTTTCAAGCGGAAGCGCGTTGCCGGGCTTGATATCCGCCGCGGCGCCGGATACAACAACGTCGCCGACCTTTAAGCCGTTCGGAGCGATGATGTATCTTTTTTCGCCGTCCTCATACTGCACAAGGGCAATAAAGGCGGAACGGTTCGGGTCGTACTCAATGGTGAGAACGCTGCCCGGCGCGTCGAACTTCTGACGCTTAAAGTCAATAATACGATACTTTTTACGGTTTGCGCCACCGCGGTGACGGACTGTAATTCTACCGTAGCTGTTGCGGCCGGATTTGTTGCTGATAGAAGTCAGCAGGCCCTTTTCCGGTGCAACCTTGCTCAGACCGGAATAGTCCGTAACGGACATATTGCGTCTGGAAGCCGTGGTAGGTTTAAAATTAATAATAGGCATTCGGTTTCACACTCCTCATGATGGCTTTGCGGGGAATGCCCTTTCCCCATCCTTGCCTCTGCGTTTTTCGGGCAGAGTTTACATCATGCCTTCAAAAAACTCGATGGTCTTGCTGTCGGCAGTAAGGGTGACGTAGGCTTTCTTCCAGGAAGGAGTATAGCCTTCGTTTTTCCCCTGACGGCGGAGCTGGCCTCTTACGTGCAGGGTGTTTACCTTGCCGACCTTTACGCCGAAGAGGGTTTCAACCGCTCTTGCAATATCGATTTTTGTGGCATCCTTGGCAACTTCAAAGGCATATTTTTTCATGCCGATGCCGGCCATGCTTTTTTCGGTGATAATGGGGCGGATAATAATGTCCTGTGCTGCCATTATGCGTACACCTCCTCGATCTGGGCTACGGCGTCCTTCAGCACGATAAATCTGTCGGCGTTCAGGATGTCATAGACATTCAGGGTGTTGGCCATTGCCGTTTTCACGCCCGGGATATTCTTGGCTGAAGCAATCACCTTTTCGTTCACTTCCGGAAGAACGATGAGCGCCTTTTTTCCGGAGCCGATCGCCTTGAGCATTGCCGTGATGGTCTTTGTCTTATACTCGTCAAGTGAAATCCCGTCAAGCACGACCAGCTCGTTATCGATCACCTTGCTTGAAAGAGCTGACTTCATGGCAAGACGTCTTACCTTTTTGTTTAAGGAATAGCTGTAGTCGCGCGGCTTCGGAGCAAATGCGATACCGCCGTGAGTCCACTGCGGTGAACGTGTGGAGCCCTGTCTTGCGTGACCGGTGCCCTTCTGTTTCCACGGCTTTCTGCCGCCGCCCGAAACTTCGGCGCGGGTCAGTGCCGACTGTGTGCCCTGACGCTGGTTCGCAAGGTAGTTGACCACCATGTCGTGCAGAACCTTCTCGTTGGGTTCAATTCCGAATATGGCTTCGGAAAGGTCGATCTTCTCTACTTCTTTGCCGACCATATCAAGTACTGCTACTGTAGGCATTCCAAATTCCTCCTTCCCTTACGCCTTAACGCTGTCATGGATTACTACGATTCCGCCGTTCGGTCCGGGAACTGCGCCCTTAATAGCAATCAGATTGTTTTCCGCATCCACTTTGGCAACGGTCAGATTCTGAACCGTTACCTTCTCGGCGCCCAGGTGGCCGGCCATCTTAAGACCGGGGAACACTCTTGACGGGTCCGAGCAGGAACCGTTGGAGCCGCCATGGCGGGCAACAGGGCCGGAGCCATGGGTTTCTTTAAGTCTCTGGAAATTCCAGCGCTTGATGACGCCGGCGTATCCCTTGCCTTTGCTCGTGCCGGTGACGTCTACTCTGTCGCCCGCCGCGAACGCATCCGCTTTGACAAGATCACCCACGTTGTAAGCTTCCGTGTTTTCTACACGGAACTCTCTTAGGGTTTTCTTGGGAGCGACATCCGCCTTTGCAAAGTGTCCCCTCATGGGCTTCGTGACCTTCTGCGGCTTCAAATCGCCGTAGCCCATCTGGACTGCCGCGTAACCGTCGTTTTCAACCGTCTTTTTCTGTGAAACAACACAGGGACCGGCCTGAACAACCGTTACAGGGATGACATTTCCCTTTTCATCGAAAATCTGCGTCATGCCGATTTTCTTGCCGATGATACCTTTTTGCATTATTATACCTCCTATGCAGGTTATTGGTTGGCGTTTGCCAACTTGACCTCGGCCGCTGGTCGGTTAAAATCAGAGTTTAATCTCTATTTCAACACCGGCGGGGAGCTCTAGACCCATCAAAGCCTCTACGGTTTTGTTGGACGGTCTGAGAATGTCGATCAGTCTCTTGTGCGTTCTCATCTCGAATTGTTCACGGC
>UREO01000021.1 GCA_900546895.1 uncultured Oscillospiraceae bacterium | reverse complement strand
TTTTTATTGCTAATTATGTCAAGTAATTACACCAAAAAACTCCATCCCCTAAAATACGTCAAATTTCCCCAAAAAGAATAGCAAAACAGACCGGTGAAAGCAAAAAGTGGCAGCTTTCCTGAGCGTTTCTGGGATTGCGTTTGAAAAGCCCCGGATTTGCCCTTCCTTTCTGGGATAAATTCCCTTTCCCTTTTTATTTGCACCCGAAAGAACGGCAAAATTATATTTGATTATTTTCAGTAAATGCTTTACAATGAACGAGTGTATTTTTACAGCAATTCCATTTCAGTTTGCGGGACAAAACGCGTTCCTCCCCCGCCGAAGGCGGGGGAGGAACGTAAACTTGTTGTAGAATTAACTGAAAATGCTGTAGTTGGTTGGAGGAAGTAATTTGTCAAGTTATGTAAATGAGATTAAGAGAAGAAGGACGTTCGCTATTATTTCCCACCCGGATGCGGGAAAGACGACCTTGACGGAAAAGCTTTTGCTTTACGGCGGAGCCATCACGCTGGCCGGTTCGGTCAAAGGGAAAAAAACCGCAAAGCACGCGGTTTCCGACTGGATGGAAATCGAAAAGCAAAGGGGAATTTCGGTTACTTCTTCCGTTATGCAGTTTAATTACAACGATTACTGTATTAATATTCTGGATACCCCGGGACATCAGGATTTTTCAGAGGACACCTACCGTACTCTGATGGCGGCGGATTCCGCCGTCATGGTGATCGACGCTTCCAAGGGCGTTGAAAAACAAACCCGCAAGCTTTTTAAGGTCTGCACGCTGAGGCATATCCCTATTTTCACCTTTATTAATAAAATGGACAGGGAAGCCAGAAGCCCGTTCGATCTTCTGGAAGAGATCGAAAAGGAACTGGGCATCCAGACCTTTCCCATGAACTGGCCGATCGGTTCCGGAAAAGAATTCAAGGGCGTCTATGACAGAAATAAAAAGGAGATCATCGCCTTTACCGCCAACAACGGCCAGCGGGAAGTGGAGGCGACGGAAGTCGAACTCAACGATGAAAAGCTGGAAGCCCTGATCGGCGGGGATCACCGCCGGACTTTGGTGGACGATATCGAGCTGCTCGACGGCGCTGGCTACGAATTTGATCTTAAAGCCGTCCGGAACGGAAAGCTTTCTCCGGTTTTCTTCGGTTCGGCGCTCACCAATTTCGGCGTGGAGCCGTTTCTTGAGGAATTTCTGAACATGACCACCCCACCGCTTCCCAGGGAAGCGGACACCGGCCTGATCGATCCTCTGACCAACGAGTTTTCCGCCTTTGTCTTTAAGATTCAGGCCAATATGAACAAGGCGCACCGCGACAGAATCGCATTCATGCGCATCTGCTCGGGCAGGTTTGAGAAGAATATGGAAGTTGTGCATATGCAGGGCGGAAAAAAGATGAAGCTTTCTCAGCCCCAGCAGATGATGGCGCAGGACCGCGAGGTGATTGACGAGGCCTACGCGGGCGATATCATCGGGGTGTTTGATCCCGGCATTTTTTCCATCGGCGACACCATCTGTACCCCGACGCAAAAATTCCTGTTCGGTGGGATTCCGACCTTTGCGCCGGAGCATTTCAACCGTGTGCAGCAGGTGGACACCATGAAAAGAAAACAGTTTGTCAAGGGAATCTCTCAGATTGCGCAGGAAGGCGCCATCCAGATTTTTCAGGAGTTGGGCGGCGGTATGGAAGAAGTAATTGTCGGCGTGGTGGGGACTCTTCAGTTCGACGTTCTGGAATACCGTTTGAAAAACGAGTATAATGTCGACATCCGCATGGAGGGGCTGCCGTATCAGTATATCCGCTGGATTGAAAACGAAGGGCTTGACCCCAAAATGTTGAACCTGACGTCTGACACAAAACGGATTCAGGACCTGAAGGGCAACCGCCTTCTGATTTTCGCAAATGAATGGAGCATCCGCTGGGCACAGGAGCACAATCAGGGCCTGAACCTTGCGGAATTCGGCAGATAACGGCGAATACAGTATTGGAGGGGCTCTTGTGCGATTTATGAGGAGCTTTAATGCGTTTGTTGAGAAATGGATGGCGCTGGTTACGCCGTTCTGCCTTTTTATGGGCGTGCTTTTCACGTCTCAGTTCAGCCGGATTTTGTTTCTGGTGCCTTATATTTTTGCGTTTATGACTTTTTGCGGCAGCCTGGGGTCAAGGTTTTCCGACATCAGGCGGGTGGTGCAGCACCCGCTGCCGCTGTTTCTGTCCGTTTTGATTTTGCATGCGGTTCTGCCGCTTCTTGCGCTCGGAACCGGAAATCTGTTTTTTTCCGGAAGTCCGTACATCATTACCGGTATGGTTATGGAATTCGTCGTGCCAAGTGCCGTGGTCAGCACCATGTGGGTTTCCATCTATTGCGGCAGCACACCGTTCACGCTGGCCCTCCTGCTGATCGATACGCTTCTCGCTCCGTTCAGTGTACCGTTCAGTTTACATCTTCTCGTCGGCTCGAATGTGCAGGTCGACACCGTGGGCATGATGAAGGAGCTTTTGCTGATGGTGGGTATCCCGGCGCTTGTGGGGATGACGCTGAATCAGCTTACCGGGGGCACGGTCAAACAGACCCTGTCGCCCAGGCTCGCGCCGTTCGGGAAAATCGCGCTGATGCTGGTGGTCTGTGCCAATTCGTCCAAGGTGGCGCCCTTCATCCGCAATATGACGCCGCGACTCTTTGCGGTGGCCGGGGCCATTCTGCTGCTTGCCGTGCTGGGGTACGCACTGGGCTGGGCCTTTGCGGTGGTGCTGAAACTGAAACGGGAGCTTGTCGTATCCATGACGTTCGGCTGCGGAATGAGAAATATCAGCGCGGGCGCGGTCATTGCCGCAGCGTATTTTCCGGCGGAGGTCATGTTCCCGGTTATGATCGGGACGCTCTTTCAGCAGGTGCTGGCCGCGTGTTTTGCCCAGCTGCTTATCAAACGCTGCGGCGTTCAGAAAGCAGCCTGATTTTTCACGAAAAAAGAGTTGCTTTCGGTGCTTACAATACTGAATCATACAAAACGCGCCCTGACCGGGTTTTAATCCGGGTCAGAGCGCGTTTTTTTGGTGGCCTTTCGGTTCAGTTCCTGTTTTCCGCCAGAATTTCCAGCCAATATCCGTCGGGGTCGGCGATGAAATACAGGTCCATGTCGTGATTTTCGTAGCAGATACATCCCATTTCCTTGTGCAGGGCATAGGCTTCTGCCTTGTCGGGCACACTGAACGCGATGTGGATTTCGTTGTCGCCCAGATTGTACGGTTCTTTGCGGTCGCGCAGCCAGGTCAGTTCAAGCTGATGCTCCGTCTGTCCGTCGCCTAAAAACGCAAGGATAAAGGAGCCGTCCGGGGCGGTTTTGCGCCTGATTTCCGTCAGTCCGAGCGCCCTTTTGTAAAACGCGATGCTCTTGTCTAAATCAAACACGTTCAGGTTGTTGTGAAGAAATTTCGCTTTCATAAAACACCTCCGTCTTTTATGGATTTATTATATTGCATATCGGGCTGCTTTTCAATGATCCGATTGTCCAAAAGCAGAGCGCTCAGGTTGTTTTTTTAATAAAATCAAGATATAATTATTTTAAGTATTTTCCAATATGTCCAACAGCAATTCCATTTCAGCTTGCGGGACAAAATATGTTCCTTGTTTTAGAATCAACCGGAAATGCGGTAGGGATTGCGGTTATACGGATTTACAGTAAGTGAAAACAAGGGGAAGTGGTTTTATTTTTGAAACATTCATCGGCGTTCTCGAAAAATGCGTGCTGTTCAATGGCATCACCCCCGCCGAGATTGCACAGATGCTGAACTGCCTTTCTCCCCGCGGAGCGGATTACGCAAAGGGAGGCTTGGTCGCTCAGGCCGGGGGACCGATGCAGGAAATCGGAATCGTGCTTGACGGCGCGGTTGCGGTTACGAAGGAAACGCCGCTCGGCGAACGGATCGTTTTAAATAAAATCCAGCCCGGGGGAATTTTTGGGGAAGTGGCGGCTTTGTCCGACCTTCAGTGTTCCCCCGCGACGATTTTCGCGCTGGAAAAAAGCACAGTGATGTTTATCCGGCCGTCTAAAATTTTAATGCCGTGCAGCAGAACCTGCCGCTGGCATACCTCGCTGACGGAAAATCTGATTCATCTTGTGGCGGACAGGGCGCTGTATCTGAACCGCAAAATTGACTTTCTCACGATCAAAAGCATGCGCGGAAAGCTCTGCACTTATCTTTTCGAGCAGTACCGCAAGTCGGAGAAACAGCGCTTCACTCTGCCGTACAACCGCAATGAGCTTGCGGATTTTCTCAATGTTTCCCGCCCGTCCATGTCCCGCGAGCTCGGCCGGATGCGCGACGAGGGAATCCTCGCCTTTCGCGGGGACAGCTTCGAACTGCTCGACGTGGAAAAGCTGAAAAGCTTTGTACAGTAAAAACCTGAAAACGGAAGGAGAGGGACAAATGAACAGCCCAAACAGCCGGATTCTGAAAGCCATGGTCCGCTACAACGAGGGGGACCCTAAAAGGGTACAGCACGCGCTGAAGGTATATGCGTTTGCAAAGTCCATCGGCGAGCTGGAAGGTCTGGATGAAAACATGATGGAGATTCTGGAGCTTGCCGCCATTCTTCACGATATCGGAATCCGGAACAGCGTACGGAAATACGGCTCCTCCTCCGGAAAATATCAGGAGCTGGAGGGCCCTCCGGTCGCGGAAATAATCCTTCTGGAAGCCGGTATCCCGCGGGCGGTGATCGACCGCGTCTGCTTCCTGATCGGCCACCACCACACCTATACCGAAATCAGCGGCCCGGATTATCAGATTCTGGTCGAGGCGGATTTTCTGGTCAATCTTTATGAGGACGGCATGGCCGAAGCGCAGGCACGGTTCGTTCTGCAAAAATATTTCAAAACGGAAACGGGAAAAGAATATCTTTCCGAAATGTATCTGAACTCCCTGAACGGAGCGGCGGTTTGAAAAGTCCTTTCCTTTATTCCAATGACAATAAACGGTATCATACGCTGAGCTATCATCTGAAAAACCGGTTTGACCGCCGAGTGTTTAAGGCGGTGATCGACGCGGGCTTTACCTGCCCGAATCTGGACGGCACCAAGGGCCTCGGCGGCTGCACGTATTGCCTGTCCGGCAGCGGGGATTTTACCCACGGGGCGTACAGGAGCGTTGCCGAACAGGTGCGCATGGAGCTTGATCGGGTGCGCGAAAAAATACCCGGCGCGGATGTGATTGCCTACTTTCAGGCGCACACCAACACCTATGCGCCGCTTCCCAAGCTGCGGGAGCTGTACGAATCCGCTCTGGGCGTCGAAGGCGTGTGCGGGATCAGCGTTGCCACGCGCGCGGACACGCTGGAACCGGAAACGATGGATTATCTGGCCGGACTGTCCGGAAAAACGTATCTGACGGTGGAGCTGGGGCTGCAGACCATCCATGACGCCACCGCCGAAAAAATCAACCGCTGCCATTCTTACGCCGCGTTTATCGAGGCTTTTCAGGTGCTCAAATCCCGCGGCATCCGTGTCTGCGTGCACATCATCAACGGGCTTCCGGGAGAGACCCCGGAAATGATGCTGGACACCGCCCGGGCGGTCGGCGCACTGGGAGCGGATGCGGTGAAAATCCATCTTCTGCAGATCATGCGGGGAACTCCCATGGAGCGCCAGCTTGCGGCGGGGGAGATCGTCCCCATGACGCGGGAAGGGTATCTCGATGTCGTCTGCTCCCAACTGGAGGTTCTGCCGCCCGAAACGGTGATCGAACGGATCACGGGGGACGGCGCCCACGATCAGCTGATCGCGCCGCGCTGGGGTGTGGATAAAATCGCCGTGCTCGGCGGCATCGACCGCGCGCTTGTCCAAAAAGATACCTGGCAGGGAAAACGGTATGTATAAAAATAGAGCGCCTTTCCAACCGGAAAGCGCTCTGAGAGTGTCGAAAAAGCTGTCAGGCGTCAAGACATCGTGCGAAAGCGAAAAGAAAAGCCCAATGGGCCTCGCTCCGTGAGGGAGGTGGCGCACCCGGCGTGCCGGAGAGAGTTAACTCCTTCAGTCAGGCTTTGCCTGCCAGCCACCCTCAAAGAGGGAGCCCAAAAGAGGCTGTGCGGCTTTATCGGCCGTCAGGAACGCATTCCCGCTCTATTTGTCGGCGTTCGGATAGGGAATGATGTCTCCCCTTTGGGTAAAGAATGCGATCCGGCCGCGGTAGCTTTCCGTACGGCTGTCGGTTTTCAGCTCTTCAAACACGGCGGTGTTTTCGCTGAAATGCATCGGTACCGCCAGCTCTGCGCCCACGGTTCTCATAAAGTAATCCAGACCGCGCAGCGCGTGTTCTTCCAGCCTGGGGTCGGCGGGAACAAACGCGATATCGATCGCTTCGCCTTTCAGCGTGTCGATCTGTTCCCTGTAACGGCGGGTCATTTCGCGGTTGTCGCTGTCGGGCTCCCCGTTCCAGTACCAGTCGTTTAAATCCCCGGCGTGATAAATGCACAGGCCGTCCGCCTGAATGAGGAACGCCACGCCGATATCGGTGGAATCGAGCGTGCGCACGCTCAGGTCGCCAAGGTCGTATTCCTGTCCGGGAGCAACCCTGATTACGTCCTCAGAGGTTTTGATATCGTCGGAGAGTACGTAGCGGATTTTCCCGACGGTTTTGCGCCAGTTGAAAATCCTCGGGTTATAGTGGTCGGGGTGGCTGTGAGAGACAAAGACGACCACATCGAGGTCTTTGATTTCCTCCGGGTCGACGACGCCCTTTTCGAGCCCGCAGCCTTTCGGGGAGTCAAGGTAGTAATCGAAGATAAAAAAATGACGGTCCGTTTTCAGCGTGAATCCGCTGTTGTACAGATATCTGATTTCGGCTTTCATACGATTCTCCTTCCGTTCGGAGCGGTTACTGCATGCTGCCGCCCTCGATGATGCCCGCTTTGCTCAGGTTCTGCTTGTGTTCCTCATAGGTTTTCGCGTAGTAGTAATTTCCGCTGGAATCGGCGGCAAAGTAAAGGTAGTCGGTGTCTGCCGGGTTGACCGCGGCGTTCAGCGCGGCTTTGCCGGGATTACAGATGGCCCCGACCGGCAGAGCGGGGCATTTCCGGGTATTATAATAGGAATTGTAGCGGTTGATATCGCCGGTGAGGTTGGGCTTCAGATATTTTTCCACATAAATGACCGTTACATCCGCCTGAAGCTTCATACCGGCCTTCAGCCGGTTGTGGAACACGGAGGACACCTTTGCCATCTCGTTTACGTTTCCCGACTCCTTCTCAATAATCGAGGCAAGGGTGACAATCTGGTCGGTGGTCATACCGGAATAGGTGTAGTTGCCGCCGATTTTGCTTTCGGCGTTTTTCAGCATTTTGCCGAGCGCGTCCTGCGGCTTCATGTTCTTGTAAAATTCATAGGTATCGGGGAAAAGGTATCCTTCCAGCTTGTAGCAGCGGTTCGCGTTGGAACCCAGCTTGCCGATCAGGGAATAATAGCTGAAATCGTAAGAATTCGCAGTGCTCAGCAGTTCGCTTTTTTTGCAGACGCCGTTCGCTTCCAGCCGGTCGCCGATCTGTGACAGCGTATATCCTTCGGGGATTACCACGCGCACGGTCTGGGCCTTTTCCGGCTGGGAAGGGGAAGCGGGCGCGGAAGAAGCACTCTGCTTTTGGGAGGAGGTCCCCTTGGAAGAGGTCACTGCCTGGGAGGAGACGGAAGAAACTCCGGAACTGTCCGCCGGGCCGGAGGATGCCTCCGGTTCGGAAGAACCCGTCTCGCTGACTGAGGCGCTGCTTGCCTGACTGGAGGACTCGCTGCTTCCGTCGTTTTTTGAACAGGCGGAAAGAGAAAAGCAAACTGCCAGTACGGTCAGCATTGCAAGAAATTGTTTCATGTATTGAATCACCTTTTATTCTATCATTTTCTACTATTTTATAACCTTTTTCTATGTAATTCAATAGAATGGGTCATTCTTTGACATCTCCAAAAAAAGGAAAACAGATCACTGAACCGTTAAGGGAGGTAATTTTTTGGAATTCAGCTTTGAAAAATACGGACAGCAGCTCCTTCTGCTTCTGGAATCATCCCTGCCGAGGATTCTGGGCGCCCTGCTGATTTTAGGAATCGGCTGGTGGCTGAGCAACCAGGCAGTCAGACTGATGTTCCGCGCGATGTCGCGCTCAAAGACGGATACGGGCCTCGTTACTTTTATCAGCTCTCTCGCCAAAGTGCTGCTGAAAATGATCGTATGCATTACGGCGGCGGCCCAGCTCGGCATGAACGTCGGTTCCATTATTGCCGCGATCGGCGCGGCGGGACTGACGGTCGGCCTTGCCGTGAAAGACAACATGGCCAACATCGCCTGCGGCGCGCAGATCATCTTTACAAAGCCGTTCCGCGTCGGGGATTACATCCTCTTTGAGGAGACGGAAGGAACGGTCGAGCGGATCGAAACCATGTTCACCACGCTCAGGACCTTCGACAATAAAGAGGTCGTCATTCCGAACTCCAAAATCACCTCCGGCGTCATCGTCAATTATTCCGCCATGGCGACCCGCCGTCTGGACCTGAAATATACCGTCGGTTATGACGAGGATATCGGAAAGGTGAAAGGTCTGCTCGAAAATCTGTCCGGACGGAATTCGATGGTGCTCGACAGCCCCGCTCCGCTGGTCGTGGTCGGTGAATACGGGGAAAACGGCGTCACTGTGGAGGTAAGGGCGTGGTGCAAGACGGACGATTACCTGACCCTCTATTTCGACATGCAGGAAAAGGTAAAGCTTGCGTTTGACGAAGCGGGCATCCGGATTCCTCACAATCAGCTCGATGTCCATGTGAAGCCCGAAGAATAATAGTACGGTCCAAATGATGAAGAGCGGCAGCCCTGCAAAACAGGACTGCCGCTCTTTCAGGCTGCCTATAAAAGTTCATTGCGGTCGTCTTGCCGGAAACGCACAGCTTACGCCAGCGCCTGCTGAAGATCGTACAGAATATCGTCGATGTGCTCGGTGCCGATGGAAAGACGGACGGTGTTCGGCTTGATGCCGGACTGGAGCAGCTCGCTTTCGTTCATCTGGGAATGGGTGGTGCTCGCCGGGTGGATGACCAGCGATTTCACGTCGGCCACGTTTGCCAGCAGGGAGAAAATTTCAAGACGGTCGATAAAGTCTTTGGCTTCCTCTGCGCCGCCTTTGATCTCAAACGTGAAGATGGAGCCTGCGCCGTTGGGGAAATATTTGTTATATAAAGAGTTGTATTTGCTGTCCGGTAAAGCGGGGTGGTTGACACGCTCCACCTTCGGGTGCTTGGAAAGGAAATCCACTACCTTCAAAGCGTTCTCAACATGACGCTCCACACGAAGGGAAAGGGTCTCAAGGCCCTGTAGCAGCAGAAAGGAGTTAAACGGGCTGATGGTTGCGCCGGTATCTCTTAGCAGGATCACACGGATTCTGGTCACAAAAGCTGCCGCGCCGACATTCTTTGTAAAGCTGATGCCGTGGTAGCTCGGATCGGGCTCGCTCAGCCACGGGAATTTTCCGGAGGCTTCCCAGTCAAAGTTACCGCCGTCGACGATGACTCCGCCCAAAGAGGAGCCGTGGCCGCCGATAAACTTTGTTGCGGAATGGACGACTACATCCGCGCCGTGCTCAATGGGGCGCAGAAGGTACGGCGTCGCAAAGGTGTTGTCCACAATCAGGGGAATTCCGTTTTTGTGCGCGATCGCGGCGACCGCGTCGATGTCGATAATGCTGGAGTTCGGGTTGCCGAGCGTTTCAATAAAAAACGCCTTAGTATTCGGCTGAATCGCTTTTTCAAAGCTTCCTTCCACATCGGGGTCGACAAACGTGGTGGTAATGCCGAAAGCCGCGAGCGTATGTTCCAGCAGATTGTAGGTTCCGCCGTAAATCGTGTTGGCGGAGACGATATGGTCGCCCGCGTGGGCAACATTTTCAATCGCATAGGTAATGGCGGACGCGCCGGACGCGGTGGCCAGCGCTGCTACGCCGCCTTCCAGAGCGGCAATGCGCTGCTCAAATACATCGGAGGTGGGGTTCATCAGTCTGCCGTAGACGTTGCCGCCTTCCGTCAGGCCGAAGCGGCCCGCAGCCTGCGCGGAATCCTTAAACACAAAGGAAGTGGTCTGGTAAATCGGAACCGCTCTCGCGTCCGTTGCGGAATCCGGCTTTTCCTGTCCCGCGTGTACCTGTATGGTTTCAAACTTGTATTTTCTTTCACTCATTGTCGTTACTCCTTCTGTCTATTTATTTCCGTATTCCGTATCCCAGAAAATTACAAAATTTATTTCCTGTTACAACAATAGGAGGCGCACATTCGGTCATACAGAAAGAGGGGACGGTTCAGCTTGTGAAAAGGGTGGGATTTTGTCTTCATAGGGCTCCTCCTTTGATGTAATATTACAATTCATATCAATTTAGTAATATATTATTGACATAGTACTACGTTAAAAGAGAAATGTCAAGGGCTTTTTTTTGAAAAAGCGCTCCGGTAGGCGCGAAGCTCCTGACTTTCCGGGGCGCACAGTGGCTCAGGTGATCTGAAAAATGTAAAACTTCAGGTAATTGGTTTCCGGCACATTCCATAGAATAGGGTGGTCGGGGGACTGCTGCCTCGCTTCAATCTGGCGGAGCGACACCTGGGCGTCAAACGCCGCGCTGCGCAGCATGCTGCTAAAGAGTTCCTCCGTCATGAAATGGGAGCAGGAGCAGGTCGCAAGGTAGCCGCCGCGCGGCAGCAGCTTCATGGCGCGCAAATTGATTTCCTTGTACCCCTTCATCGCGTGGTCGACGGTCTGGCGTGATTTGGTAAAGGCCGGCGGGTCGAGCACGATCAGGTCGTAGCCGTCCTTTTTCCCCATTGGCATCTGCGGCAGCAAGTCGAACACATTGGCTGTCTGGAAGCTCATTTTTTCCTGCAGCCGGTTGCGCCCGGCGTTTTCCTCCGCCATGGCAACCGCGTCGGCGGAAATGTCCACCGCGTGTACGTGTTCCGCTCCGCTCTTCGCCGCGTTCAGCGCAAAGGAGCCGGTGTGGGTAAAGCAGTCCAGCACCCGCTTGCCGGGGCTGATTTTCGCGACCGCCTGCCGGTTGTACTTCTGGTCGAGGAAAAACCCGGTTTTTTGTCCGTTTTCAAAGTCGACGGCGTATTCGATCCCGTTCTCCGTGATTGTCGTCCGGGTCGTCTGCGGGGTTTCCAGCCCGTCGACAGGGAAGAAACCTTTCTTTTGCTGCATTCCTTCCAGCTCGCGGATTGCGACGTCGTTACGCTCGTAGATGCCGTCTATGTTCTGGCCGTCCTCCCTCAGAATTTTGCACAGCAGGGGGAAGAGGACGGGTTTCAGCTTTTCCATGCCGAGAGAAAGCGTCTGTGCGACCAGTATGTTGCGAAAGCGGTCCACCGTCAGCCCGGGGAAAAGATCCGCCTCGCCGAAAATGATCCGGCAACAGGAGACGTCGTTCCCCATCACGGTTTTGCGGTACTCCCATGCGTGACGCAGGCGGCGCTCGAAAAAAGTCCCGTCAAAGACGTCGTTCGCGCTGCGGGAAATCAGCCGGATTCTGATTTTGGAGTGGTCGTTGATAAATCCGGTGCCCAGATATTTTTCGCGGATGCTGAAAACGTCGACCAGTCCGCCGTTTTCATACGAACCTTCTATCTTGAGAATCTCCGTGTTGTAGACCCACGGGTGCCCGGACAGAATACTGTTTTCCGCCTTGCGGGTCAGCGTGATCTTAGGGTATCTTCTGTTTTGCTTCATAAATTTTCCTCACAACCTGAAATAATTTTACAGCCGGCCGCCGGATTTCGTATCAAGCGCGGCGAAGGACAAGCCTGTAATGATGGATTTATTATAGCATAAAATTGTCAGCTTACAAGGAGCGTGTCTTATTCATTTTCTGTTCCCGCCCGTCAAAAAAAGACAAATTTATCATTTTTCGCCGCCATCGTTTACAGTTTTGTAGCAACCACTTACAGTCTTGTTGCTTTTCTTGCTTTCACCGCCGGTGGGTACTATGATAAATTTGTAAAGTAAAAATGATAGGGGAGGAATTTCAATGAAAACAGGGAAGTTTGCGGCTGCGGTTATTTTGGTGGCTTTATTGACAATTCTGACCGCCTGCTCAAAAGCCGGAACGGCTCAGAACGGGAAACCGGAAATCTTTCAGCCCGCGCAGTCGGTACAGAACATCGACCGGAACGAAGCAATGAACGCCGTCAAAAATATGATCCGTTTGGATTACACAAAATACAAAATCGGCCTGATCAACGGAAGCTTTGAATATCAGGGAAATCAGTACTATCAGTTCCTGATTTCCGATAAAAACGAGTCCATAGAGCCGTCCATCATCGTCAGCAAGCACAACGGCGCCGTCCTTTGCTATTATCCGGACAGCACCGTGACGGAGGTCTATCAGGACGGGGTGTTCAAATCCAAATGCTGAACATCTCCGAGGCATTCAATAAATAGCTGCTGATAAAAAACGCCCGAATGAACTGCACCCCATTTGTTTTCAGTATGGTATATTGAAAACAAATGGGGTGCTTTGCTGTGCCAAAAGGAATACCGCAGGGTACGCCCCTCTTGAAGACGGCATAAAAGGCGTGGCTTGATCCGTCCGGAAAAGAACGCTCTTTATTCCCTTGCGGACTCATCCCGGAGGAGTACGACCGCTATTTCATAAAGCAGCTTTCGTTTTTCCGCAGGGAGCACTTTCAGCAAGTCCGTAAATTCCTCCAGCTTATAATTGTCGTTTCCGGTGGACGTCCCTTCCAACAGATAGGTTAAATTGACCGAGAGAAGGTCGGCGATTTTCCCCAGTATTTTCAGACTTGGCTGTGTATTGGCCCGTTCAACCCTTGAGATATATTCCGGTGTAACGGAAAGCAATTCCGCCAGATGAGCCTGAGTATAATTCCTGTCACGGCGGGCCTGTTTGATCCTGTGCCCAATCGCCTTATAATCAATAGTCATAAAAATCCACCTGTCCAATATTTTCATATTTTTAGTATAGTGTATGGAACAACGCCATAAAGGAATATATGAGTAATTATTGATCATATAGGTTCTTATACTGGATAAGAGTTGACGCAACCAATGGATTTTCCGGCCCGGTTTTTCAATGAAGCCAAACAGGCACGTTCTCTTTCCCCTCGTTGCATGTCAATAAACGGAATGTTATAATGACAAAAAGTTCCAGAAAAAGTCGACATAACATAACAGAAATGAAAGCCGGACGGAAAATATTCGTGAATCTGCTCACATAATCAAGAAGTTGATGTTGACTTGATCAGAAGGGGGCTTTTAAAGTTGTGTGTGCCTTTTTCTGGACTTTTTTTAAATGAAAGGAAGGAAGTTTAATATATGGAATCGTTTGAAAGTGTTGATAAAACGCTGCAGAGAGGGTTGACAAAATTTGTAAAGCTTCGTCTGAAAATTCATCATAAAAAATACAAACAGGAAAAGGAAAAACGTGATTTTAAGCTGAACCGCAAACTGGATCAGGAGTTTAACGAACTACTGATCCTGCTGGAAAAGGATCAAAAGCACTTGCTGGTCGATTACACGGACCATCTTTGCCAGAAATATTTTGGGCTTGACCGGTGGTTCTACGAGCGTGGGTTAATGGATTGTCAGAGTTACTATAAAGGACGATGGAGGGATGTAATGGGCTGTCAGGTTCTGCAGGATAAAAAAACAGATCCAAGATAAGCCGAAATTCTGTAATATAGGGGCGGCGGACGGACTCGTCTGCCGCCTTTTTGTGAACTTACACGGAATAGAAAATGAATCACGGAAATATCTTGAAAATATTTACCTGTAAGTTAATATTGACATATTAATCCATATTATGCATAATAGTTACAAGAAAACATTTTTTCTTTGCTATTGGAATTTGAAACCGAAATGATCAAACTAATTTGCGGCTTTCAGAAACCGACCGTAATAAAGGAGATGGATCAAGGTGGTCACTGAAAAGAAGGTCTACACAAACAAAGATGTCTATAGTAAAAACGGAATCTTACTGGTGGCAAAAAATGAATTGCTGACCAAAGAAGTACAGGAAAGACTGCAGTCGATCGGCGCTCTGAACTTCCGGCAACCCGAAAGTGATTCACCGGAAAGAACAGACGGCGTCGGTGAGGAAGAGACCATACGGAAAAGCTGTGATCATATGCAGAAGAAAATGGGGCAGAACGGCACCGTTTTGTTGTCAAAGGCTTCGGATATTCTGACCGCCGTCCTTTTTCAGTCCAAAGAAATGCCATGGTGGGCAGCAGTGCTTGCTCTGGAAAATTATATAGACTGGCTTTATACCCACTGTGTTGATGTTGCGCTTCTGTCGACGATGATGGCAATTGAGCTCCGGTATTCCGATTCCCGGCTCACTCAGCTTGCACTGGGCGGTTTTTTGCATGACGTCGGCAAACTCTTAATCCCCAAATCAATGCTTCAGAAGCCCTCCGAATTGAGCAGGGACGAATATATGATTATGAAGCAGCACTGTGTTCTGGGAGCGGAAATGTTACAGGGGATTGAGGTCCCGTCCGTTTGCCTGAACATTATTCTGCAGCATCATGAAAGGCTTGACGGCAGCGGATATCCGAACGGACTGAAGGAAAGTCAAATTTCAGAGGAAGCCCGGATCGTCATGATCGCGGACGTTCTGGATGCAATGACCTCTTATCGGCCTTATAAGAAAGAAAAAAGCATGAGCGAAGCTTTTCTGGAACTACAGAAAGAAGACGGGCTGTACAGTCCTGATTTGCTGAAGCAGTTTGAAAAACTGTTGGGTCACGCAAAAACAGGGTAGGATACCAGAGAGCTGTTGCAAAATGAATTTACGATGGAAAATGGTATAAAGCAAATAGCGTCAACAACAAGAAAATGCGCCTTGAAACGGGCTTCAAAAGCCCGTTTCAAGGCGCATTTGTGCGTGATGCTGTTGAAGGGGCTGTTTTGCAACAGGCCCTTTTCGGGATATGCCGAAACCGGAAAAACTTATGCGATACCGATTGCTTTTTTAATGAAATAATACAGAAAAGGAAGAAGAATGGCCGGCAGCATGTTGCCGACCTTTATTTTTTTGATTTTCAGCATGTTCAGCCCGATCGCCATAATCAGGACGCCGCCGATGGCCGAAATTTCCCGTATCATTTCGTCGGTCAGCAGCGATTTGAGAGAAGACGCCAGCAGCGTGATCATGCCCTGATAAAGGAATACGGCCGCGGCGGAAAAAATCACGCCGAAGCCCATGGCAGAGCTGAGGAAAATAGACGTGATACCGTCGAGTACCGATTTGGCGAACAGCGTCTGGTGATTGCCGGTCAGCCCGCTTTCAATGGAACCGACGATCGCCATGGAGCCGACGCAGAACAAAAGGCTGGCGGCCACAAAGGCTTTTGCGACGCTGCCGTCCGTGCTTGAAGTCCTGCTTTCGATCAGCTGGCCCAGCCCCGCGAGCCGGTCCTCAATTTTCAGCGCCTCGCCGATGATGCTGCCGATTACCAGGCTGAAAATCAGCAGCACCAGATCGTTTGTTTTGATGGCGCCCATTATTCCGATCAGCAGGACGGACAGCGCGACCCCGTCCATAATGGTTTCACGGTAATGATTCCGGATACCGCTTTTTAAAATCAGTCCCAGCGCCGTTCCCAGCGCAATGGACAGCGCGTTGACAATGGTTCCTAACATGTTTCAGCACTTCCTCGTTTCTTCATATGGTTTTAATCATATCTCATTTTGGGAATCGGTGTCAATAAGATTAACTTTTTGGCGAAGATATGATATGATAGTCTCATTCAAAGAGAAGGGGATGGTAAGGTGAATAAGGCGGCAATTCGGGTTTTTGCGGTTGGCGCCAGAGAAAAACTCATCGCGTCCGTCTCCCGGCGCGCCGTCGAACTGACGGCGCAGAAACGAAACCCATTTCCCGGGCTGACACAGGACATTGAAAACAGCGGCTTTCAGACCGTGGTGGAGGAAGTCTCCTATACGTGGTTCATCCGTATCATCGGCATCCGGTTCATGGAGGTCAACGGCTATCTGCCGGGGAAGGTACGCGTCCTTTCTTCCGGGCAGCCGGGACAGCTTCTTCCGGATATTCTGGCGGCCGAACCGCCGGAGGACCGGTCGGACGAGCGCTTTACCGCGATTTTTATTTCTGTCTGCCGGTCGCTTGCCAAAGTCCTTCCGGAGTATTTTGAAAGCGAATGTGATTATCTGGAACCGCTGCTGCAGTTGTCCTTCCGGGAGGAAGACGGAGTTGTCCGCAGCCTTGTGGACGGAATTTCCGAGGGGGACTTCCGGGAAGCGGTTGAGATCATCGGCTGGCTGTACCAGTATTACAACGATGCCCGCCGGAACGAGGTCATCAGCCTTTACGGCGGCAGGGTG
>UREO01000020.1 GCA_900546895.1 uncultured Oscillospiraceae bacterium | reverse complement strand
TACACCGTCTAATTCGTCGGCAGCGTCAGATGTGTATAAGAGACAGGTTATGAATCGCATCCTTCGTTTCAAACACCTTGACTGCCGTCGTGGAATAGCCGTTCGGAAAACCGATTACGGTGCAGACCGCCATTTTGTCCCCGACATATTCCTTCGCGCGCTTCACGTACGCGGCGGGGATACAAACCGACGCGGTGCGGTACTTAACCGCGTCGTCGCAGATTTGTTTGATTTCTTCCCATGCCGCAGTCTGCGTCAGCAAGGTATGATCTACTTTCTCCAGTATTTTCTGGTGATCCATTTTCATGATCTCCTTTTTTATTTTCAATACTGCGTTATCTTACGCCCTTTTCATAGGGCTCGCCGTCCGCCTTCGGGGCGACCGAACGGCCAACGAACAGAATCAGGACCACAATAGTCAGAACGTACGGAAGCATTGCAAGAATCTGGGACGGAACGGCAAAGTCGCCGCCGCCCAGCACAATCGTCAGTGCCTGTGCAAAACCAAAAAGCAGGCATGCGCCGTAAGCGCCGAACGGAGTCCATTTTCCGAAGATAACGGCTGCCAGCGCGATGAAGCCCTGCCCGCTGATCGCGGTCGGCGTAAACTGAGAGATGATGGCAAGCGTCATGGAAGCGCCGCCGAAACCGGCCAGAACACCGGATGCGAACACGCACAGGTAGCGGACACGGCTGACAGGAATGCCAAGAGTATCGGCCGCAGCGGGATGCTCGCCCACCGAGCGCACATGGAGCCCCCATTTGGTCCGGTAAAGGAAGAACCACATGGCGGCGGAAACCGCCAGTGCAAGCACGACCGTGACGTCTACGTTCAGGTTTTTCAGAGGGCTGTCGGCAAACCCGCTTTCCCCGAACAGCTTCGGCAGTGTTTTTGCCGGAAGCGTCATGGTCGCGTCGTCAAACATCAGGCGGCAGAAAAACAACGCCAGTCCCGGCCCGATCAGATTGATGGCGATACCGGAAATGGTCTGGTCCGCCTTAAAGGTGACGGAAGCCACTGCGTGCAAAAGGGAAATCAGGCCGCCCGCCGCACCGGCCGCAAGCAGGCCGAGCCACGGATTTCCGGTAAAATAACTGACTGCGGCCGCCGTGAACGCGCCTACCGTCATCATTCCCTCAATCCCGATGTTGACGACGCCGGAGCGCTCCGAAATAACGCCGCCCAAAGCGCCGAACACCAGGGGAGTCGAGTACATCAGCGTAATACCGAGCAACAGAAGAATTTTACTTAACACGGTGAGCACCTCTCTTTTCAAGCCTGTCGGCAAGTGACGGCACAATTTTCGTCAGAGCCACAAAGAATACGATGGTGCCGATCATGATGTTGATTATCTCCGTTGGCGCTCCGACATCCTGCTGTACGCTCTGCCCGCCGTAAAGCAGACCGCCAAACAAAAGCCCGGCAAAGATACAGCCTACCGGAGAGGAACCGGCAATCAGCGCGACGGACAGGCCGTTGAAGCCGTTGTTTTCAAACGCCGCCATCTGGGAAATTTTGTGAGGCGCGGTTCCCGTAATCGCCAGCGCGCCCGCAAGACCCGCCAGCGCCCCCGCAATCAGCATCGCCTGGGTGACGTTGCGGCCCACGTTGATGCCGGCAAATTCCGCGGCGTCGCGGTTAAAGCCGACCGCGCGCAGCTCGTAGCCCTTTGTAGAGCGGTAAAGCAGCACCCAGATAACGAGAGCCATGACCACGGCGATCAGAATACCGAAATTCACATCCGTTTTCAGCATCATCTCATACAGCCACTGGTGCGGCTTCAGAGAAGCCATGCCTGCTTTGGAGGTTTTCCAGTTCGGCAGGAGCATGGTGAAGCTAGAGTCGTTCACCGCGAAGGAGCTTGTGGAATTCGGCTGATGGTAAGCCGCCGTATTAACAATAAAGTTGGAAAGATAAAGACCGATCCAGTTCAGCATGATGCTGGTAATGACCTCATGAATGCCGAACCGTGCTTTCAGGTAGCCGATGATCCCGCCGAAAATCGCCCCGGCAAGCACGCCGGAAAGCACCACAAGCGGGATCTGAATAACGGGGGCAAAGTTAAACTTGACACCGACGCAGACGGCGGCGACGGTTCCCGCTATGTACTGGCCCTCGGCACCGATATTGAACATGCCGGTTTTAAAGGCAAACGCAACGCTCAGACCGGTTAATATGATGGGCGTCGCCTTGATAATGACGTTGGAAATGTACTTCGGCTTTGCAAAGATTCCCTTGAACAGCGCCCCGAAGGACTCCCATGGGTTGTAACCCGCAAACACGAGCACGACCGCGGCAACCAGAAAACCGAACAGAATCGCAATAAAGGTGGAGGTAATCGGTTTTTTAAGAATTTTGACTGTTGTTTTCATCAAGCTTACCTCCCGCCATCAAAAGTCCTATCGTTTTTTCGTCGACCTCTCCCTGCTTGAAACTGTCAACAATCGTTCCCGCGTAAATCACGTCGATGGTATCCGAGACATTCATGACCTCGTCAAGCTCCAGGGAAATCAGAAGGATCGCCCTGCCCCTGTCCCGTTCGCGCACCAGCGTCTTATGTACGTATTCAATCGCCCCTACGTCCAGCCCGCGGGTCGGCTGGACGGCAATCAGAAGATCGGGCTCGTTCGATATTTCACGCGCAAGAATGACCTTCTGCTGGTTTCCTCCGGAAAGCCCGCGCACCGGCTGGCTTTCGCAGTTATCCGGACGGATATCGAACTCTTTGATCAGATTCTTCGTGTAGGAAAGAATTTCGCTTCTGTTGAGCATGCCGTTTTTGCTGTACGGCGGACAGCGGTATTTTTCAATCACCATATTTTCCGCCACCGTAAACGGAAGCACCAGACCGCGCTTCTGCCGGTCTTCATGCACCGTGGAGATTTTATGGTCGATAACGCTGCGCGTCGTTGTGTTCTGGATTTCGACACCGTTTATTTTGATGGTGCCGCTCTCCGCTCGTGTCAGGTTGGTGATGGCTTCGACCAGCTCTTTCTGGCCGTTCCCGTCAATGCCCGCCACGCCGACGATTTCGCCTTTGCGCACCTTCAGCGACAGATTTTTGACCGCCTCCAGCTTCCGTTCGTCCCTGACCGTCAGATTATCGATTTCAAAGACGACCTCGCCCGGATCGGCCGGAGATTTTTCGACCACAAGCTGGACCGCATGACCGACCATCTTGGTAGCAAGCTCCTCCTGGTCCACATCGGCGACGTTGACCGTGTCAATATACTTGCCGCGTCGGATAATGGTGCAGACGTCCGAGGAGGCTTTGATCTCCTTAAGCTTATGAGTGATAATGATGATCGTTTTCCCGTCTGCTATCAGATTGCGCATGATCTGAATCAGGTCATCGATTTCCTGCGGAGTAAGGACCGCCGTGGGCTCATCCAGGATGAGCAGGTCGACTCCGCGGTAGAGCGCTTTTAATATTTCAACACGCTGCTGCATGCCAACGGAAATATCTTCGATTTTTTCGTCCGGGTCCACTTCCAACCCGTATTTTTTTACGATTTCAAGAATTTCCTCGCGTGCTTTTTTCATGTTTAATACGCCGAACCGATTGGTCACTTCGTTGCCCAGAATAATGTTCTGGGTCACGGTGAAATTGTCTACCAGCATGAAGTGCTGATGAACCATGCCGATTCCGTGTTCAATGGCAATATTCGGGTTTTTGATATTGACCTTTTCCCCATTCAGGAAGATTTCCCCCGCTTCGGCCTGATACAAGCCGTACAGAACATTCATCAGTGTGCTTTTTCCGGCGCCGTTCTCGCCCAATATGGCATGAATCGTGCCCTTCTTAACATCGAGACTGACGTCATTCAGAGCGCAAAAGGAGCCGAACATTTTTGTAATACCGTGCATTTGCACCGCGTATTCCCGGTTGACTTCCATTACAACAGACCCCCTGCACGTTAATCAATTCTTTAAGCGCAACGGGGCGCAATAACATTCATGCGCCCCGTTGCCCAAAAGAATAAAAGAGTAATCCTTATTTAAGTCCTTTTTCGAACTCTGCGAATTCATCCTTATTCGCCGGAGGAGTGATCGTCTTATCCTTGATCTTGCCTTCGAGCGCAATTGCCGCGTTATAGGTGTCGTCGCCCATAAGCTTGTGCTCTTCCGGAATCCCGACAGCATCCTCGGTCAGTCCGTAGGTGTAAGTTTTTCCGCCGATTTCCTTGCCGTCCATAGCTTCCTTAGAAACAAGCTCGACAGCCTGGTTAACCAGCTTCAAAGCAGAGGTAAGAACATTTTCGGGTGCAAGATAAGCCTGGTCGCGGTCAACGCCGATCGCGTACTTCTTGGCTTCCTTGGCTGCTTCGATAACGCCGACCCCGACGCCGCCCGCGGCATGGAACACGATATCGCAGCCGTCGGAGAACATCTTTGTCGCAATTGCCTTGCCCTTGGCGGAATCCGTGAAGCTTTCCGCGTACTGGGAATTCACGTCGATCTTTTTCCCTAACTCTTTCGCGGCATAAGCAACGCCGGCCTTGTAGCCGAACTCAAACTGGTCGATGATGGCGCTGGTCTGGCCGCCGACAAAACCGACTTTGTTTGTCTTTGTTGTTTTACCCGCAATGTAGCCGACCAGGAAAGAAGGCTCCTGGGCGCGGAACATCACGCCGGTTACGTTTGCAGGGGTGGTTTCATATGCATTATCGATAATCGCATAGTTGATGTCCGGATTCTGTTTTGCGGAATTGAGGATGGCGTCGGCCATTGCGAAGCCGATACCCCAGATCAGATTGTTGCCGTCGTCGGCCGCTTTGTCCAGGTTTGTCGCGTAGTCGGACTCCTGCTTGGATTCGGAATACTTGACTGTGACGCCCGTATCCTTGGAAAGCTTCTGAAGGCCTTCCCATGCGGACTGGTTGAAGGACTGGTCGTTGACGCCGCCGGTATCCGTTACCATACCGATTTTAAAATCGGTCGCCGCCACGGATTCCGCCTTGCTTTCGGCAGTTGAGCCGGCCGCTTCTGAACTGGCTGCCGGTGCGTTGGAAGCGCAGGCGGTCGCAGAAACTGCCATCATCACTGCAAGAAAAAGTGCTACAATCTTCTTCATTAATTTTTCCTCCTGATTATTTTTTGGATATATGGAATATCACGTAAGCGTGATATTATTCCCATTCTCTTTTCGTTTCGCGCCGAAAATTATCTTACTTTATTTTAACATATTTTGCAAATCAATTTTCTATGGGTCAGGCGATTTCCAATGCGATTTCCATCATCTGGGTAAATCCGGTCTGGCGCTCCTGTGCCGAAAGGGATTCCCCGGTAAACGGGCAGTCGGAGATCGTAAGCAGGCAGAGCGCGTTTTTATTGGCCCTTGCGGCGTTCATATAGAGAGCCGCGGCTTCCATTTCCACCGCCAGCACGCCCATTTTTTTCCACGAAGCCAGTGCGTTTTCGTTGTCGTCATAGAAGGAATCCGAAGACAGCACATTGCCTACGACCATATGCACGCCCAGTTTTTCCGCGGCATCAACCGCGTTTCTGAGAAGGCCATAGCCGGCAATCGGCGCAAACGTACCCGGCAGATTGTACTGCGCCGCATAATTGGAATTGGTGCAGGCACCCATGCCGACCACGACGTCGCGCACGTGTACATTGTCGGCGATCCCGCCGGCGGAACCGATGCGGAGAATGTTTTCCACCCCGTAGAAATTAAAAAGCTCGTAGGTATAAATACCGACGGAGGGCATTCCCATTCCGCCGCCCATAACGGACACGCGTTTGCCGCGGTACGTTCCGGTGTAGCCGAGCATATTGCGCACGGTGTTAAAGCAGACCGGGTCGGTCAGATAAGTTTCGGCGATAAATTTGGCACGGAGCGGATCACCCGGCATCAAGACGGTTTTTGCGATCTCTCCCTCTCTGGCCCCGTTATGGGGCGTTGGTACGTTAGACATAGTCTCCTCCTTTTCAGTCGACAATATTTTTCAGGCGGGACGTGCCGGTAATTTCCGGCTTCACCCCGAAATAATCAAGGATCGTGGCCGCGATATCGGCAAAGGTCGGCAAAGTGCCCAGATTGGCCCCGGCCTTTACCTGTTTGCCGTAAATCACCCAGGGCGTGTATTCGCGCGAATGATCGGTAGAGGGTGTGATCGGGTCGCAGCCGTGGTCCGCGGTAATCATCAGCAGGTCGTCCCCGCGAAGGCCCGCCAGAATTTCCGGCAGCTTTTCGTCAAAATAGGTCAGCCCTTTGGCGTAGCCGTCCACGTCGTTGCGGTGGCCGTAAAGCATATCGAAATCGACCAGATTGATAAAGCACAGGCCGTTGAAGCTTTCCTTTGTCAGCTCGATCGTGCGGTCAATGCCCTCCGCGTTGCCTTTTGTCCTCATAAACCGGGTAATCCCCTTGCCGGCGAAAATGTCGTTGATCTTGCCGACGGCGACCACGTCATAGCCGCTTTCCTTCAGCTGGTCCAGCATCGTCGTCTTCGGGGGGAGCAGCGAGAAGTCGTGGCGGTTGGTGGTACGGGTGTAATCCGGATAGGTCCCGACAAAGGGCCTTGCGATCACCCGGCCGACGCCGTGCTCGCCCGCCAGCAGTTCCCTTGCGATCTGGCAGTAGCGGTAAAGCTCTTCCACCGGCACGAGCTCTTCATTCGCCGCGATCTGGAACACGCTGTCCGCGGAGGTGTAAACGATGAGCGCGCCCGTTTCGGCATGCTCCCTGCCGTAATCCCGGATGACCTCGGTGCCGGAATAGGGCTTGTTGCAGATGACCCTGCGGCCCGTTTTTTCTTCAAACGCGCGGATAACCTCCGGCGGAAAGCCGTCCGGATAAGTCGGCAGCGGTTTGGGCGAATTGATTCCCGCAATTTCCCAGTGGCCGATCGTGGTATCCTTGCCCTTGGAAATCTCCCTCATGCGCGCAACCGCGCCCGCGGGATGCTCCGCCCCCGGGCGGCAGGTGACGCCGTCGATGTTGAAAAGGCCCAGCTTCTGCATGTTGGGCATATCAAAATACTGGCTTGTCGCGGCGGCGGCAAGCGTATTGCTCCCTTCGTCGCCGTACTCCGCGGCGTCCGGCTCTTCGCCGATACCGACACTGTCGAGTACAATCAAAAAAACTCGTTTATTCATAGTATCCGCCTTTCTTCATTTGCGCATTCTTGTCGTCTGCCCCATTTTGAGAGAAACAGGCAACACGTTCTCTCTGGAGCTAAGCTTCCCATTTGCGACCTGATCGATAATCAGTTTTGCCGCAAGCCGCCCGATTTCCTCGATCGGCTGTACGACGGTGGTCAGCGCAGGCGTCATCAAAGAGCTGAGCTCCACTCCGTCGTATCCCACAATCATGATGTCCTCCGGAACTTTTTTATCCTGCTCGCACAGCACCTTATACAGGGACAGCGCGGTCATATCGCTCAGGGCCAGAATCCCATCCACATGCGGAAAGCGTTTCAGAAGCTCGCGCGAGCTTTCGACCGCGTCGAAGCTGTACTGGCTTTCCATGAACAAAGGCTGGATGCCGTGTTCGTTGCAGACATCCACATAGCCCAGAAAGCGCTGGCTTCCGCTGGAATATTTCTGCGGACCGCGCATGAGGACGATATGGCGGCACCCGCACTCGATCAGATGCTCGGTGGCAAGGCGCCCTCCCGAATAATTGTCGGACTGGACCACCGCAGTATAACGGCTGCCTGCGTCCTTGTCCAGAGCGACAACAGGCAGCGGGCAGTTGCGGATTTCTTCGTCCAGATTATCATTGTTGGCGGTAATAATAATGCCGTCCGCATTCATGGCGGTAAGCATATTGATATAGGCGACTTCCTTTTTCGGATTTTCGTCCGAATTGCACAGAATCATCTTATAGCCGTTCTGAAACGCCTCGTCCTCAATCGCCCGGCCGATCTCGGTCAGAAAAACGTTCAGGATGCTCGGCACGATGTAACCAATGATTTTAGAAGACTTTTTATAGAGCGAACGCGCGATTTCATTCGGTTTGAAACCGGTTGCGTCGATTGCTTCCAAAACGCGTTTTACTTTTTCGTCACTTACCTTTGCCGTCCCGTTGATGACACGAGACACAGTTGCCGACGAAACACCGGCTAATCTCGCCACATCGCTGATCTGAGCCAAAATCATCACCATAGCTTTCCTGTTAAAAAATGCGGTTGAACGGACCTTGTTCCTTTTCAATTTTTGAAACCGGTTTCAAGGTATTTCCATTCTATATCAGAGTGGTTTGATTGTCAATATTTTTTCAGGATAACAACATTTTTTGTTGATAATGACCAGCGAACAAGCTTTTTTATTCTGCAAAACCTGTCTGATTCCTCATAATTATATTACAGCGAGCAAAATAGTTCCAGTGCTTTTTGAAATTATTTTCAAAAGAAGGGTTCTTACAGTATTTTCTTCTTTTTGAAAAAAAGAATACAGAGGACCACAAAGGCAACCGAAAGACCCGCGGCAAAAGCGTAGCCGTACGGCCACTGAAGCTCCGGCATATACTTGAAATTCATGCCATACCAGCCGACCAGAAGTGTGAGCGGAAGAAAAATAGCGGTAATCACGGTAAACAGCTTCATAATCGCGTTTAGCCCAATGTCCACCTGCGACTGATACGCCTCGCGCACCTGTGTGATATAATCGCGCAGGTTGAGGACGCTCCGGTTCAGGCGGTCCACCCGGGCCGTAAACATCTTGAAATAGCGCAGCGCGCCGGAAGACAGAATCCCGTTGGAGTTTTCCTCGATGCTCTCCGCGACATCCAGCAGCTGCTCATAATATTTTTTATAGAACATCAGCCTTTTCCGCATCGCGGTGATGTCCTTGGTAAAGTCCTCGTTGGCACCCTCCATGACCCGCTCCTCCAGCGCGGCGATTTCCTCTTCCAGCGCTTCCAGCTCCTCCGAATCATGAATGGTCAGATTGTTGAAAAATGCGTAAAGAATCCGCGTAATGTTCAGGTTGGATGTTTTGCCGCCCGCAAAAGCATCCAGCACATCCTGTATCGCACGGTTTTCCCTGTTGCCGACAAAGACAATCCGGTCCGGCATGATATACAGCCCGATCCGGTGGGTCAGATACCGTTCATTGTCGTTGACAACGTTCAGAAGAATAAAGTCATACCCGTCGTACGCCTCCAGCTTGGCGGGTCCCGGGTTCACGCACTCGTCGAACGTGTGCGGCGCCGCGCAGAAATGACCGGCGCGCAGCTCCTCCGGCGTACAGACGCAGACGGTATCCGGCGCAAACGGCGTTTCCGCTTCCGCAAGCGTTTCTGTTGTAATCCGATAACACTTCATCGTCATACTCCTTATGTTTTCTTTTCCCTCTCTGCTGTTTCGCAGCGGCGGGCTTCGATGGAATTAAACCCATTGTAGCAAAATACAATCCTTATTTCAACGCTGAAACACCTGCACGGATTTCTCCATGCAGGTGTTTCTCATCATTGCTTTCGCTTATTTTACCGGAACAACAGCTCCGCTGAACGTATTGGTAATAAAGGTTTTGATTTCGTCGCTCTTCAGCACTTCCACCAGCGCCTTGATGTCCTCGCGGTTCTCGTCGCCCTCGCGGACAGCGATAATATTGGCGTATGTGGTTGCCGCAAGGGAGTCATCCGCTTCTACTGCGAGCGCGTCGGAAACCTTCAGATTTCCTTCGAGAGCGTAGTTGCCGTTGATGACGGCCAGATCCACGTCGGGCAGGGTACGGACCAGCTGGGCGGCTTCAATTTCCGTAAACTTCAGCTTCTTCGGGTTTTCTGCAATGTCTTTCTGCGTGGCGGTGATCCCGGCGCCGTCCTTCAGCTTGAGAAGTCCCTGATCCTGAAGCAGCAGGAGCGCTCTGGCCTCATTGGAAGTATCGTTCGGAACCGCGATGGTGGCGCCTTCCTTCAGATCGGCAAGGGCTTTGGTTTTCCCGGCGTAAATGCCGAACGGCTCATAGTGAATGGAGCCAGCGGAAACGATCTTGGTTCCGTTTTCTTTGTTGAATTCATCCAGATACGGCTGATGCTGGAAATAGTTAGCGTCCAGGTCCTTGCTGTCCAGAGCTTTATTGGGAAGAACATAATCTGAGAATTCCTTAATCTCAAGATCGTAGCCCTTGTCTTTGAGCAGCTTGGCGGCTTCCTTCAAAATAATCACGTGCGGTGTCGGCGACGCACCGACGACAATTTTCTTGGCGGCCGCCGTGCTTGCCGCTTCGCTGGCGGCGGCAGCCGAGGAAGCGGGTACGGAATTTGCGCAGCCGGCAAATACGGAAGCGGAGAGTGCCGCGATTAAGATTGCTGATAATAACTTTTTCATTCATAAAACCTCCAAAATTCAGATAGAAACCGTTTATCGTTTAATTTTTTCTTTTGTCGCTCAGTCCGGCCGCCTTCATCCCGATGCCCTGAAGCACCTGAACGATCACAACCAGCAAGATGGTGGCGATCAGCATCATTTCGCCCTGCCAGCGGTAAAGGCCGTAATTGATTGCAATGGTACCCAGCCCGCCGCCGCCGACAACGCCGGCCATGGCGGAATATCCCAGAATGGTAGTCGCCGCAATGGCGCAGCCCACAATCAGGGACGGTCTGGATTCGGGAAGCAGGACCTTCCAGATAATCTGGAAGTCGGACGCGCCCATGGACTGCGCGGCTTCAATGACGCCAATGTCGATCTCTTTGAGCGAGGACTCGACGAGCCTCGCGATAAAGGGCGCCGCCGACAGGGTCAGCGGAACGATGGTCGCCGTGGCGCCGATGGCGCTGCCCGTCACCAGCCTTGTAAACGGAAAGATAGCGATCATCAGAATCAGGAACGGGATGGAACGGGTCAGATTGACGATCACATCCAGCACCTTATACAGAGAAGCGTGCGGGCGGATCCCGTCCTTTGCGCTGGTGAACAGCAGGATTCCCACCGGCAATCCGATAATATAGGCGAAGAGTGTGGAAGTCAGAACCATATACAGGGTTTCGCCAATGCCCTGCAACAGCATGCTCAGCGTCGACTCATCCCACATAACCGTTCACCTCCTCAGCGGACAGACCCTTCGCACGTACGTAGGCAAACATTTTCTGTGCCAGAGCCTCGTCCTGCGGCAGCTGGACCACCATTTGGCCAAATGCCTTGCCGTCTATGTCCTTGGTGTCTGCGTACAGGATATTGACGGGCGCCTTGCAGTCGAGGACCATATTCGCAATGATCGGCTCAAAAGAAGAATTTCCATCAAACACAATGCGCATACATCGCTTGCTGATGATTTTATCGGGATGTTTCCCTTCGGGATAGACCAGCTTCTGCGCCGCCGCCGTCTGCGGCCTGTGGAAAATATCCTCCACAGAACCGGATTCGGCAATCCGGCTGTCGTCAATAATGGCGACGCGGTTGCAGATTTCCTCTATTACGCTCATCTGGTGCGTGATAATGACAATGGTGATGCCCATCCGGCGGTTGATATCCTTCAGCAGCGCCAGGATCGACGTGGTGGTGGTGGGGTCAAGGGCGCTGGTGGCTTCGTCGCACAAAAGCACCTTCGGATTGGTAGCAAGCGCGCGGGCAATGGCCACACGCTGTTTCTGGCCGCCGGAAAGCTGGGCGGGGTAAGCCCGGGCCCTGTCGGCCAGGCCGACGAGCTCCAGAAGCTCTTTCGCCCTTTTTTTTGCGGATGCCTTGTCAGCGCCGGCCAGCTCCAGAGGAAAACAGATATTCTGCTCTGCCGTGCGCTGCATCAAAAGATTGAACTGCTGGAAAATCATTCCCATGGACCGGCGAACCGTGCGCAGGTCCTTGTCGGAAAGGGCGGACAAGTCACGCCCGTCGAACAGGACAGTGCCCTCCGACGGTTTTTCCAGCATGTTGATACATCGTACCAACGTGCTCTTACCGGCGCCGCTCATGCCGATAATGCCAAAAATATCGCCTTTTTCAATCGTCAGGTCAATATTGCTCAAAGCCCGCACCTCGGAGTCCTTCGTGTGGAAGGTTTTGCTCAACGATTGAATTTTGATGATCGCCTCGCCCAAGCCGACACCCCCTCAAATAACATTACTAAACATATAGGAATTATAGTGAATATTGCATAATTTGTCAATGCATATTGCAAAAATAAATAAAACAATCTTATTCTCCCGTCCACCGGGCGACAAGCGCCTTGATTTTTATGCCCTTTTCCATGAACATTTTTTCATGTTCGGTCAGCACATTTTCCTGCTGACCGCCGCCGTGCAGATCGTAGGTCACAGACAGAATCGTAAATCCGCTTTCTTTAAAGTACACCAGCGAATCGTCAAAAAGGACGTCGTCATCCGTTTTAAAGTGGATTTCTCCGCCCTTTTCCAGAATCTTCTTGTAATTCTCAAGCTGGCGGGGATAGGTCAGCCGCCGTTTGTGATGCTTGGCCTTCGGCCACGGATTGCAGAAATGAATATAGATTCTCTCCACCGTATCTTCGGCATTCATCACAGTGAGAATCCGCTCAATATCCTGCGCCATCAGCACGACGTTGTCCGGCTCCGCGTTCCGCTCCCGGAACGCCTGTTCAATATTCCGTTTGGCCGGGCCGAGAACGGTATCCTTCAAATCGATGCCCATATAATTGATCTGCGGATTTTGCGGGGCAAGCCCGGCGATAAAAAGGCCCTTACCGCAGCCGAGCTCCAGATGGATGGGCTGCCGCCGCCGGAAAAATCCGTGCCATTTTCCAATATACTGTGCGGGATCGCGGACAAAAAAGCCGCACGCATCCAGTTCCGGCGCGGCCCATGGTTTATTGCGCATTCTCATGAAGGTAAACCCCTATCCTTTTCCCTGTAGATCCTGCCAGTTTTTGCAGACATCCACCCATTTTACACTTTGGGAAACGCTGAAAAGCTCGTCACAGCTCAGCTCCACACAGGAGCTTGCACTGCCGCCCGCGGGAAAAATTTTGGAGAAGCGTTTCAGCGAAACGTCGCAGTACACCTTTGCGCAGGGCGGATTTCCAAACGGGCAGACGCCCCCGACCCGGTACCCGGTCAGCTGCTCCACCTCGTCGGGAGCAAGCATCTTCGCCTTTGTGTTGAACTCCGCCTTGAATTTTGCATTGTCCACCTTGGCGTCTCCCGCAGCGACGACAATCACGCAGCCGCCGTCGCTGTGAAAAGAGATCGATTTTGCAATGCGCGCTTCCTCAACATTCAGCGCCTGTGCGGCCAGTTCCACCGTCGCGCTCGAAACCGAAAACTCGTGCAGGCGTTCTTCCATTCCGTATAACTTTAAATAATCCTTTACTTTCTGAACCGACATCATTTCCTCCGGCTTTCCAAATAATTAATTAGGTATCTATCTGACTGAGCATGTCGAACATGCGGACTGTCGAAAATCGCAGGATTCCCCTACTCTATCCTGATAAATTACTGAATTCTTATAGTATAGCATACTGCGTGAAAGTAAAAAGTATTTTTATTCAAATTTGTAATAAGACACAAATTTCAACGAATTATTTTCCCGTTTTATGTATCTGTTTTCCATGCCGGAAACCCGGAAATTTCCGCTTCGCAACCCGCATTAGCGGCAAGCCGGACATCGCATAATGCCGCCGTCATTTGCATAAAGATTATCACCCGCGAAGAGCACAGTGTAACCTGAATCCCCCTTTTCCGTTTAGATTATTACAATTTATTCTTTATATATAATTATTTTTATGAAAATAAATTATTTGTACATATTTTATTTATTGACATCTGTTGTTTTTTCAATAGTGCTATTGGAAGGGACGTGAGCATGTGAAAACAAATCCAAAGCTGAAAACGGTTTTGATTCTTGCCATGTCCTGCTCTGTTCTGACCACTTCCTTCACTGTATTTTCCTTTCAGCTAAAAAAAGAGAGCCGGAATTTTGTCGATCAGGAAATTGAGGAAAGCGAACGGCAGAATTCTGAGGCATTGTCCGGCCAGTTCAGCGAAAAATTTGCGGTTCTAGGCTCCCTGGCGTCTTTTATCGGCAGCAGGGAGGTCCAAAGCGATGCAGTTGTTACAGAAGCGATGCGCTCTTTTGCCAAAAACGGCGCGTTCGTACAGACGGCCATTGCGGATTTGAACGGAGACAGCACTTCAGACAGCGGCAAAAAAAGCAATGTGGCGGAATATGATTTCTTTAAAATGTCCTTAAATGGTCAAAAATCAGTCTGCGACTTTGCTTTTTACGGCAAAAACTGGTATCTGGCCGCCGCGGTTCTGGGTAACGCGGTTTTTTCCAGCTTCGGGCGTATTCTGCTGCTGTGCGCAATTCCTGTGGCGGGGACCGCGCTGACTTTTCTTCTGCTCGGAACTTACTTTGTCGTACTGCTGCGCCGGAAAAACGCCGACGTCAAAAAAGGGATTCAGGAGCTGAAAGCGCTGACCGCCAATATCCCCGGCTGCGTGCAGCACTGCAAATACGACAGTTTCCTTACAATCGTGTCCTGCAGCGACGGCTTTTCGCAGCTGACCGGATATACCACGGAAGAAATCGGGCGGTTCTTTCACAACCGGTTTCTCCCCATGATTTATGAGCCCGACCGCGAGGTCGTTCAGCGGAGCATAGACGCCCAGCTTCAGAACGGCAGCGTCATCGACGTGCAGTACCGCCTGTTAAAAAAAGGCGGCTCCCTGATCTGGATTCTCGACAAGGGACAGCTGATGGCCGAAAGTGGCATGGAGCCCGAGCTTTACTGCCTGCTGACGGACATTACCGGCCAGCGGGAAATTATGCAGGAGCTGGAAATCAGCAATGAGCGCTATCAAATTGTACTGGACCAATCGGACAGTATAATTTTTGAATACGATATCGTCAACGGAACGGTATCCAACAGCACAAGCGGCCTTTCTGTGTTCGGCGGCGGCAGCGCAATCCGGGACTTTCCCGACAGCGTGCTGGAAAGCGAAAGGATTCACCCCGACGACCTTGACCTGTTCCGCTCCATATTTACCGGCGTCAAAAACGGAGCGCACAGCGCGGAGGGCGAATACCGGCTGAAGGACCGGCAGGGCTCCTATCTCTGGTACAGCATGACGATCACTACGATTTTTAATCAGAACGGCGAACCGGTCCGGGCCATCGGCCGGATTAGCGACATCACCTGCCAGAAGGAAGCCACCCAAAAGCTGGTACAGAAAGCGCAGCGCGACGGGTTGACCGGGCTGCTGAACAAATCCGCCACAAAAGCGTATATTGAACAGGCGTTGGTCGGCAGCGAACTTTGCGCACTGTTTATCATCGACGTCGATCATTTTAAGGATATCAACGATCACCTTGGCCATATGTTCGGCGACACGGTGCTGGCGGAAATCGGCGGCAAGCTGAAAAAGCTGTTTCGTACCTCCGATGTGGTGGGACGGGTCGGCGGGGATGAATTCATGGTGCTTCTGAAAAGCATCGGCAACCTGTCCCTGGTGGCCGAAAAGGCGGACGCCATTCACCGGAGCCTACAGCATACTTTCGAAAACGGACCGAAACAGTATTCCATCTCCGGCAGCATCGGTATCGCAATTTACCCAAAAGACGGCAGAACCTACGCGGACTTATACAAAAAAGCGGACGCCGCCCTTTACGAAGCGAAGCGCTGCGGCAGAAGCCGGTTTGTCGTTTTTGACAGCCAGCTGGAAACATCCGGGCACATAAACGGCACTCCCGAACAATATGATCCCCCACAGTAAAAGCCATTGGAAACCACAGGAAGCCAGCTTCCGGCAACTGCGCCGGCGACCGGCTTCCTTTTTCACAAATCCCCGAAATTCTTGAAATAACCCCAAATTGTGATATAATTCTATAATAATTCCATTCCAGTTTGCGAGACAAAACACGTTCCCGCCTTCGGCGAGAGGAACGCAGCCTTGTTGCAGAATCAACTGGAAATGCTGTAGCGGTTATACAGGGGAGGAAGAAATGGATAAAAATAAAAAAATCATTCTGACGCTCAGCGTCCTGCTGACCGCCGTCATCGTTTGTCTGGCCTTTCTCTGGATCAGATTCGGACAGCGTGCGGACAGCTACGAATGCACAAACTTCGCAATGGGAACTTATGTCCAGCAGACCGTTTACGGAAAAAACGCGGAGACGGCGGCAACCGTCGCGGCTCAAAAAATAGGCGAGCTGGAAAACCTGATTTCGTGGAGAATCGCGGACTCTGATATCGACAAGCTGAATCAGGCTTCCGGTTCCAGTTGGGTCAAGCTCGACGCGAGGACCGTTGCCCTGCTTCAAAAAAGCCTTACCGTCGCTCAAAAGTCCGGCGGAGCCTTTGACCCCACCATCCTGCCGATTACCTCCCTATGGGATTTCGGGGGAGAGAATCAGCGTGTTCCCTCTAAGGCGGAAATCGATACCTATTTAAAATACGTGGACTATCACAATTTAAGAGTAAACGAACAGGATTCCACCGCGTCCCTGAAATTGCACTACACCGCAGTCGAGCTGGGCGCGATCGGAAAGGGCGCCGCCTGTGACGAAGCAGTCGCCGCCTACCGGCAGGCCGGCGCGGACTGCGGAATCGTCGCCGTCGGCGGTAGCGTGGGGGTATTCGGCACCAAACAGAACAAATCGCCCTGGCGTGTGGCGGTGCGCGATCCCCGCAGCTCCGAAACGCAGAGCGCTTCCATGGGCACGATCGACCTGGCCTCCGGTTTTGTTTCCACTTCCGGTACATACGAAAAGAATTTTACAGAAAACGGCGATATCTACCACCATCTTTTAAACCCAAAAACTGGCTACCCGGAAAATAACGGCCTGCTTTCCGTCACGGTGGTCTGTGACAACGGCGCGCTGAGCGACGCGCTTTCCACCGCCTGTTTTGTTTTGGGAA